>JBBDIU010000171.1:0-9550 GCA_040880205.1 Cellvibrionaceae bacterium | reverse complement strand
ATGGGTTCACGGCGAGTCACAACAGTGAATACCGGACTTCTGGCCCGGCACACAAATCCTATCCTCACAGAATCGTAACTTAGACTAGTCCCGCAACTGTCAAACTATCCATGCCTCCCCGGCAACGCTGGGGGGTCTCCCATTTTTACTAGCGCGTATTGATCCGGGCCGCTAAGCTTGGACAGGAAAACGCAAAAAATGGCAATGCTGGAATAACAGCGGGCGGAACCCAGCAATTAAAACTCTCCGTCGCGCGCCGCTCTTGCCCGCTCCTTGCGCTCTTCCTCTTCCTGCTTGGCGTCGTCGATGATCCGCATCATGGTGGCGATGTCGGCCGCCACGTCGCTTTGCGCAAATTCACCGGTGAGTTTTACGTTGGGGTGTAAACGGCCGCGTTCATAGAGATCCCAGATTTCCTCGGCGTAATGGGTCAACCGCAACTTGGGATCGTATTGGCCTAAGTAAGCGGTCATGTTGTTGACATCGCGGGCGAGCATCATCTGCGCATTGTTATTGCCCGCGGCGTTTACCGCCTGGGGCAAATCGATAATAACCGGGCCATCCGCGTCCATCAGCACGTTGAATTCCGACAGGTCGCCGTGGACCAAACCCGCGTCCAGCATTCGCACCACTTCCATCATCAGGCGGCCGTGTAGTTCCCTGGCGGTTTCAGGGTCGAAGGTCAGTTCGTCCAGACGCGGGGCCACATCGCCGTTTTCGCCCGTCACCAGTTCCATGAGCAAAACCCCGTCCACGAACCAGAATGGCGTGGGCACGCGCACGCCGGCGGCCTTGCAACGATACAAGGCATCGACTTCCGCGTTTAACCAGGCATCTTCCTGCTCCTTTTGGCCGTAACGTGTTTTTTTGGTCATGGCCCGGGCGCGGCGCGAGTTGCGCACTGTACGCCCTTCCTGATACTGGGCGGCCTGTTTGAAACTGCGTTTGTTGGCTTCCTTGAAGACCTTTGCGCAGCGCACCTCGCTGCCGCAACGCACGACGTATATTTGCGCTTCCTTGCCGCTCATCAGTTGCAGCAGAACCTCGTCCACCAGGCCGTCGTCGACCAGGGGCTGGAGTCTTTTGGGTGTTTTCATGGTTACTCGGGAATTGGAGAGCCAGAATTGGGAAATTGTCGACTGTGATGTTAGCAGCTACGGCGGTACTTCGCGAAGCGCATGTTGCGGTCGGCGACCGCTTGCATAGCGTAATCACCGCACCTTCGGAGTCTCGGTTGGCAACGCTTCACTTTGTTGGATTGCCTTCGTCGTTGCCGGCCCCGGCAAATGGCGAAAATACCACGCCGTTAAAAAAGCCGTGATGAGCAGGATCGCGGCGCCGATGGCGGCATTGACCTGCAAGGCCAAGCTGAACGCACGTTGGGCGTTGCTCAACAACTCAAGACCCAACGCCCCGGGAAACTCCCTGGCTACCGCCAGGGCGCCGCCAATGGTGTCCAGCGCCGCGATTGCCAGTTCGGGGGGCAACTCGGCCGGCAGTCTCGGCTCCAAACCGCGCCGGTACACAGCCGCGCCAACGCTGCCGATCAGGGCAATGCCCAAGGCCATCCCGAGTTCGGTGGCGGTTTCCGAAGTTGCGGAGGCGGCGCCCGCCTTTCCCGCCGGAACCGACGCAACCACCAGGTCGGTGCCGAGAATGGCGATGGGCATGATGCCGACACCCATGATTACGGTGCCCAATACCAGTAAAGGAGCGTTGCCCGGTCCGCTCACCAACAACATTAATAAAAGTCCCACGACGGCGGTCAGCAAACCAGTGGGAATCAACCGCGCTGGCCCCACGCGTTGTGCCAGGGACGGCACCATGAGGGAAGCGACCACCTGGATCACGGTGGCCGGCAACATCAACAAACCCGCCTTCAAGGGCGACAGTTCCAACACGCCTTGCAGGTATTGAAAAACCATGAGCCAAACCCCGGACATGGCCAGCACGGTAAACAGCAAAGCGACCACCGCGGTGCTAAAGGTGCGATTGGCAAACATGGTGAGATCGAACATGGGTTCGGCCAGCACGCGTTGTCGATGGAGAAATATCAAGCCAACCCCGATTCCCGCCAGAATTGAAAGCAGCGGCACCAGCGCGAAGCCATTGCGGGCCATATCCTTCAGGCCATAGGTCATCGCCAGCAAACTGGCAATACAAAGCAGCGCGCTGGTGAAATCCAGGCGCCCGGCTTTTTCGTCGCGAAATTCCGGCAATAGCAAGGGACCGGAAATCAACAGTACAAGCATTACCGGTACGCCCAGTAAAAACACCGCGCCCCACCAATAGAACTCCAGGATGGCACCCCCCACCAGCGGACCAATAGCGCTGCCGACGATGAAGCCAGTCATCCACACGGTGATGGCAAAGGTGCGCTCACTATCCACATGAAACATGTTGCGGATCAGCGAAAGCGTTGAAGGCATCAGCGTCGCGCCCGCGATGCCCAACAGGGCCCGGGTGGCGATGAGCATTTCCGCGCTGGTGGAAAATGCGGCCAGTACCGACGCGGCGCCAAAGGCAGCCGCGCCGCCGAGCAGGAGCCGACGGCGACCGATGCGGTCTCCCAGGGTGCCCATGGTGATCAGGAAGCCGGCAATCATGAAACCGTAGATATCCAGTATCCACAACAACTGAGCGCTGGTGGGCCGCAAGTCGGCGCTCAACCGCGGTGCCGCCAGGTGCAGCACCGTCATGTCCAGGGCGAGCAACACCGTTGGCAATACCAACACCGCAAGGCCCCACCACTCGCGCGCACTTGCCTTTCCCGGCACTTGGGCTTGGGGTGGAACAACTACTGTCATTGAACTTTCTCCATGTCTAAATCGCGGCGCCTCAATCCCAGGTAAAGCCGGGGTCAAGTGTCGCGGCCGCCCTGCGTGCGACTACTTGTCGTTTGGCTTGGATCCTTCTCGACATTCACTATTTCCGAACGAATACACCAAAAAATTGCGCTTTTAATGCACATGCCAAGTTATAGAATAAGGGCTGTTACTACAGGGATTGTGGTGAGCCTATTGTACTCGCAAATGGCAACCGATACTCGTGGAGGAACTCCTATGTCGACAACAGCCGAACACAGCCGCAGGGTGGAACGCCTGGTCAATGGCAGGCCGACTTCCGATGGCGCGGGCGTCAATCTTCTGCGCGTGCTGAACGGGGATTTGCAATACAGACTGGATCCTTTTCTGATGCTGGATGAGTTCCGTTCCGATGATCCCGCGGATTACATCGCCGGCTTTCCCGATCACCCCCACCGCGGCTTCCAGACCGTCACTTACATGCTGGCCGGGCGCATGCGTCATCGCGACAGCGCTGGCAACGAAGGGCTATTGAGCGCCGGCGGCGTGCAGTGGATGAATGCTGGTCGTGGGCTGGTGCATTCGGAACTTCCCGAGCAGGAAGACGGGCTTATGCATGGCTTTCAGTTGTGGGTGAACCTGCCGGGCGAGCTGAAGATGAGTGAACCCGGCTACCGCGACATTCCGGCCGAGGAAATTCCCGACCATAGGACGGAGAATGGCGTGGTCACGCGAGTAATCGCTGGAAAAATCGACGGCGTGACCGGCGCCGTGCAGCAAGCCAAGACCGAGCCGCTTTATCTGGACCTGCATGTCCCGGCGAATGTATCCCACTGGGTATCGTTTCCACAAAGTCACAATGCGTTTCTCTATGTTTACCAAGGCAGCTTGCTCGTTGGAGAGCCCAGCACCCGCGTTGGCCCACGGCAAATGGCGGTGCTGGACAATCGACCCGATACCGCGGGACTCAGCCTGCATACCGACGAGCATGCCCGGGCATTACTGATTGCGGGAAAGCCGTTGAAGGAAAACATTGCCCAGTGGGGACCGTTCGTGATGAACACGCGGGAGGAAGTGGAACAGGCGATGGCCGACTTTCGCAGTGGCAACTTTTGACGTGCCTCCCGCTACGCCCGGTTAATCACTCCCGGAGGCCAGCGGCAAAATAGCATACCCCTCCAAATCCCGGGACTCCGCGTAGCTACGCAACAGGTCTTCCAACTTACCGACCTCAATGGGTTTAGTGAGGTAGGCGTTCATGCCCGCTGCGTAACAAGCTTCCATCTGGCTTTGCACCGCGTGGGCCGTGAGGGCGACAATGGGCGTTGCGGTAGCGCCGCGCTCTTGTTCCCAGCGACGAATTGCCGCGGTGGCGGTCGCGCCGTCCATTCGCGGCATTTCGCAATCCATGAGTACCAAGTCAAAATGCCGCTTTTCCCGGGTCAGCAAACGCACGGCGTCCTCGCCGTCGTCGACCACGGTCGGCGTTTGGTTGAGGCGTTTTAGAATGCCTTTGATGACGGTTTGATTGACCCTGTTGTCTTCCACCACCAGGATGTCGATTGCGGGGATTTCGGGTTTTGCCGCCCGAGCGGATTCCGGCAGTTCGGTGAAAACTTCGTCCGCTTCGTTGGCCAGTACCTGCCGATAGATCTTGATCAAATCCGCGGGCAGTGTTGGTTTCTCCACCACGCGATCAATGCCGGCCGCTTCCAATTGCGGCTTGGGTGGGAAATTGGTTGCCGATGTCAGCAATATGCGCGGAATCTCGCGGAAGCGGGAATCGAGCTGAATGGTACGACTGAGTTCCATTCCGTCCATGATTGGCATGAACAGATCCAGGGAGATCAGATCGATTTTTATGTCCTGCTCGTGAAGGGTGCGCAGCATTTCCAGGCCTTCCGCGCCATTGCGGGCAATAAAAGGCTCCATACCCCACAACGAAGCCTGGGTCTTTAGCAGTTCCGCGAAGGTGAAATTGTCTTCCACGATCAAGATCCTGGAACCTTGCAGATCAATGTCCGGAACCGCTGTCGCTTGCACGGCATCGCTGGCCGGAAGGTATACGGTAATCCAGAATGTCGAACCTTGGCCCGGTTCGCTTTCCACACCTATTTCTCCATCCATTAGATGGGCCAGTTCCTTACAGATGGACAGCCCTAGCCCGGTACCACCGTGCTTGCGCGAGGTCGTCCTATTCGCCTGACTGAACGCCTCGAACAGCCGCGCCTGTTCCTCTTTACTGATCCCTTCCCCACTATCGCTAACCGAGATCCGCAACTTGTCACGGCAGTCGTCGGCGTAGTCCACCGACAGCACAATTTGACCGCTCTGGGTGAATTTAATGGCATTGCCGATGAAGTTGAGTATCACCTGCCGCACCCGGGTTGGGTCCCCTTCGACATAGGTCGGCAAATCCAGATTGATATCGGCGATTAACTCGATGTGTTTTTCCGCGGCCTTGATTTTAAATACGTCAAGACTGTCCACCGCCAGCCGCTGAATGCTGAAGGGAATCTTCTCCAATTCCATATTTCCCGAGGTAAACTTGGAATAGTCGAGAATGTCGTTGATGATGGTCAGCAGCGATGTACCCGATGAACGGATAATGTTGTTGTAGTAAATGTCCGACTTGTCCTTGAGACGATCAGCAAGCAGCTCAGACATACCTAGAACGCCACTAAGCGGGGTACGAATCTCGTGGCTCATACGTGCCAGGAATGCACTTTTCGCGCGATTATCCGCTTGCGCTTCGGTTTTTTCGTCCCGCAATACCCGAATGCGGTGTGCTAATGCCAGGGCCAGCAGAATAATCTGCATATCGAAAGCGATCTGGTGAATGAAGTAGGCGTAGGCCGGCATCAACAGAAAAATACCGGCACCCATTAGCATTAAATTAATCAGCGCTACAATGTAAAGCGTCCAGGCAATCAAAAAGAAGCGCGCGTACACCACGCCTTTGTACATCGAATAAATACACGCGGGAATAAAACTCGCATAAAGGGCGGTTGATAGATAGGAAGCAAAGGGCACCGAACTGATAACACCCAACCAATAGGCAAGCGCCGAAAGAAACAAAATGCCGACAGCAATATAGTATGTGCGCGACAACCAGTTGGCGAACTTGTTCAGTTGCAGAAAGTTTACCGCGAAAATCACGGCGAACACCGAGGGAAGAGCACTCACCACCAGACTCGCCGAGCTTCCCATGACAGGAGCGTCGGGCCAGATATATTGGAAGCCGAAACCAGCCGTGTTCAGATTGTACAAAACACAACTGGCAATATAGATGGAATAATATAAATAGTTTTTGTCGCGCGTCGCGCCAGCCAGCAGAAAATGATACAGCATCAGCGCAACAATCACGCCCAGGTGCATACCTTGCAACCAGGTAGCTTTTCTATCGTCCTTTATGAAAGAACGTTCGCTGAACAGGTGCGTATGGAAAACCCCGTTTGCCGCCTCTTCCACTTTGAGGAGCAATTGAACCTGGGTGTTGGGCTGCAATGTCAATGGAAACTTCAGGCGGCGGTGGTCGTAAGGTCGCGTGTTGTAGCTCTCAAAGCTGTTGACGTTCTGCTCGTCGACAAGCTCCCCGTTTTCGATCACATAAAAGCGGAGCTTGCCACCAAAAGTGCTTCCAACGTCGAACAGCCAGTTCCGGGTGGGTATATCGCCGATACTCAAGTCCACCCGAACCCAGGCGGGGAGCTCATTATCGGAAAGGTCGAGCGTGATCGAGCGATTCGCTTGCGCACTTTGCAGATCGCGGGATGCCACGTCCTGCCAGCTCAATCCCGGTTCGGCAAAAACGTAGCTGACGGTGGAGAATCGATAATGGCGCTCCGCCGAAACCTCAATGGGTGCCGCGGCCAGATCGGAACAGGCCACAACCATTAGCAGCACAGCCACCAGCAACCGGAAGGTGCCGCGCGCCAACGTGTATGGGCCGATTCCTGCTCCCGGGTTAATTCTTGGTAGTGTTTTCACCTTTTGCGCGCCCCGCCTGGCTGAATCGTCTATTTATTTCAGCTTAGCAGACGGTTCGCGACATGGCGTTTTTTGGAGGATCAAGCGCAAAATAGCAGGGTTTTGACTTATACAGAAATGATCTTGATTTGCGCCGATTAATAACGACAGAGCGCCGGAGGAACCGCGACCGAACGGCGAGGTCAGGCGCGGGGCAAGCTGTTCACCAACTCGACCATCCGCTCGCGAGTGTCCGCGTCGGGCAATCGTCCGCGGGCGGCGCCCATGTTGTCCAGCATGTGGCGTTCCCGACTGGTGGCTGGGGTTGCGGCCGTAACGGCCGGGTGAGCCAGAATGAATTTAAGAAAAAACCGGGCCCAGGTATCCGCATCGAAATCGCTGGCCCATTCGGGAACGTCCCGACCGTTTACCCGGTTCCACAAGCGGGTGCGACCGAAAGGGGCATAAACCAAAACGCCAATTTTTTGCTCTTGCGCCAGCGGTAGAATGGTTTCTTCCACCTCGCGGTTGTCGACGGCGTAGTCAATGCCGATAAAATCCAATGGCTCATTGCGCATTATCTCAATGAGCTGTGGGTATTGTTGGGGAAAGGTGGTTGTCACTCCGATGTAGCGAACTTTTTCCGCCTCCTTCAAATCCTTCAGCATGCCCAGTTGTACCGCCGGATCACCCAGGTTGTGAACCTGAATTAAGTCGATCACCGGCTTTTTGATGCGGGCAAAGGATTGATCCAGTTGCGCGCGGGCCTCTTCCGGGTCCGCCTTGCCACCACCGCGCGGGGCAACGTTTAGTTTGGTGGCCCAGAATATTTGGTCGGTGATACCCAACTCCTCGGCGATCTCTCCCGCCACCTCCTCCGAGGCGCCGTAACCCGGCGCGGTGTCAAACACCCGCCCGCCACTGTTAACCATGGCGGACAACACTTCGCGCAGGGCGCTGACATCTTCGCTGCGGGCGACGCGGGAAAAAGTAGCCGAACTTCCCAGACCCACCGTGGGCAATGCCTCGCCCGTTGAAGGGATCGCCCGCGTTATGAGTGAGGATCCGCTGTCCTGGGTCCAGCCGAGGGAAGGCGCCAGTGCCAGTGCGCCAGCGGCTTGAACGGAAGCGGCAAGGAGCTTTCGACGAGTCAGCATCTTGATTCTCCTTAATTATTAGTACTTTGTTACGCGTGGACGGTTATCTGAGGGCCTGTGGCAGTAACGCCGGCTACCTGGGTGGCTATTTTTGAGTCCCACAGATGCCAAAGGTTCTCCGCTCAGGGAAAGTCCGCACTGCTAACGGCAGCCAGTTCCGCACCGCCTTCGTTTTTCGAGCCATCTTCAGTCATACGCTTTTGACTGCGACCCAACCACACACCCAGCGCACCCCACACCACGGCGAGCGGAATCGCGACGCTGGCCAGGGCAGCCAAGCCCATGGCGGTACGGCCCAGCAAGCCTTCCGTCTGCGCACCGACGATATCGCCCATACGATACACAAAGGTATCAATAAAGGCTTTGGCTTTGTATTTGTCCTCGCGACTCACAACAGTGTAGAGCGTTTCCCGGGCGGGACGCGTAACCGCCCGTTGCACCGCACGGAAACAGGCTTCGAAGACCACCAGAGCCACCAGCGACCCCACGATGGCCAAACCGAGAAAACCCAGCGCCACGGTTATGGGTAACAAGGCCAGGGTGAAGGCCACACCGAGTCGCTTCATCAGGTGGCCAGCGATAATGACCTGCAACACAAGGGTGGCGACCTGAGTAATTAAATCAATACGCGCAAACATGCTGGTGCGCATGTCTAAGTCGTCACCCAATGCGGCGACCATTTGCAACCGGGTAAAATAAATGAAGGTGGCCATGATAGTCAGGATAATGACATAGGCCGCTATGCCCATTAAGTAGCGCGACTGGAACACGCTGCGAAAGCCGGCCCAGGCACTGCCGCCGATAATTTCCTGTGCGTCACTGAACAAGGCGTCCTTACTGCTCGCTCCGGGCACTTGCTGCGTACGGATAAGCGCCCATGCCGCCGCGACGGCCAAACACAAAAACCCTGCCGCTATCAGCAACAAAACCGCTGTCCCCAGCGGCTCGGCCAATACCGCCGCCAAGGCGGGACCGAAGATGGCCCCACAGGTGCCGCCGGCCGCGATTAATGCGAAGAAACGTTTACTCTGTTCCAGGGAAAAACGGTCCGCCATGACCGCCCAGAACACCATGGTGGAAAACAAATTGAAAACGCTGAACCAGACGTAAAACACCTGGCCACTTCTCACTCCCACGACATCGGGCCCAAGGACCAAAAGCAGATAAAACAGCAAAAAACCGAGCATAAAGAAGCCATAGGTCACGGCGATAAAGCGCATGCGCCGCAAGTGGCTAACCAGCCAGCCGAATACCGGATTCACCATCAACGTAACAAAAGCAGTAATGAAGAATATCCAGCGCAGGCTGTCGATACCACCCTGCATACCCAACGCCTCCCGCGCGGGGCGTACAACCATTAACGCCGTCAACACACAGAAAAAATAAAAGGCCGCCAGCACGACCGGCAGCCATTCCTCGCGACGCACGTTAAACAAATGTTGGAGTGGATCGGTTAGGTTCTTATACATGCTGGGTCCAGCGGGAAGTGAATAGTGAATGACCGCTATTTATTGTTCATTGTTCATTGACAAGTTTACTTAGCTGCCGTCGCCCATCCTAATCCATACCCCGCCCTCCTGTCAGGCCCGGCCGGCAGCTTTTCTTGTTCCCTGTTCCTTG
>JBBDIU010000170.1:0-9551 GCA_040880205.1 Cellvibrionaceae bacterium | reverse complement strand
TGTAAAGGGCTACGGCCATTCACTGCGAACCGCGCCTTGCCAGAGGCCTTGTATGGTGCGCTGAAACAATGCGAATTAGTCAGACAGGACACCGGGATGGCCCCATTGAACGCAGAAACAGTATCCGCTCAGCCGCGCGATGCGGGAACTGACGCGTGAAATGTGAAAATCAATAATCTGTGAATGGTATTGGGTTTGATGGCCACTTTTTTCGATAAGACAAGAATTTTAATCGCGCTTTGTTTGTTGTTGTCGGCGATTCACTTACTCAACGTTCTCAGCAATTATCAGCTACTCATATTTGGCGTTTTCCCCCGGCAGGTGGAGAGCTTGCCCTTCATTATGACCTTGCCCTTTCTGCACGGGAGTGCGGTGCATCTGGTTAACAATATGGTCGGCTTGTGTATTTTCGGCGGCTTGATTTTGCTGCGCTCAAAGCGTTTGTTTGTGCGCAGCAGTTTATTCATCGTTGTCCTCAGCGGTTTGCTGGTCTGGCTCTTTGGGCGTCCTGCCATTCACATTGGTGCCAGTGGTTGGGTATTCGGTTTGTGGAGCCTGTCCATCGCCCTGGCCTTTTACCGGCGCCGGGTGATCGATCTGATTATCGCCTGCTTTGTCATTATCTTTTACGGTGGCATGGCCTACGGCGTGCTGCCCGGCGATCCTCTGGTATCGTTTGAGTCCCATCTTTTTGGCGCGCTGGCGGGTATTCTGTACGTGGCCATGCCGGGGCAGCGCGCGCGACGCCTGGCCTGAGCGCCCCGACATATCAATTAATGTAAAGCCGTGGTCATTCCCATTGGGAGGTGTTTAAATCGGCTCATTGATTTTCGCCGGTTGCGCAGCACCAACGCGAAGCCTTTTGATAATCGGCGCCAACTGTTATTGGTCTTTATCCCTATCCATCAATAGAATTTAATGAGGTGGAATCATGACTTGCAGAATACCCTTTCTAGCATTCCTTGCTTCGCTGACGTTGGGCGCCGTTGGCATCGTCCATGCCCAAGAGGAGACATCCATTAAGCGCGGGTTGACTTTGGAAGACTACGAATACACCCTGGCCGAAGGCGTCACCAGCAAAAGCGTGACCTATTACAGCGACGGCGTCGCGGCTCATGCCAAAATCTTTTATCCCAAGGATTTCGATTCCAGCAAACTGACGCCCGCTATTGTCCTGGGTCAGGGTTGGGGCGGGACCCACTTTTCCATTGCCAAGTACGGTGCTCGCTTTGCCGAACGCGGTCTGGTGGCCATGGCTATCGATTATCGCGGTTGGGGTTTGAGCAACGGTTACGCTACTATCGCCGAGCGCGGTGAGCACACGATTGATACGGATGCGACTCACATCGATAAGCGCAATGAGGAAGTTATCGTAAAACGCACCCGCCTTATCCCTATGGATCAGGTTGAGGATTACCGCAACGCGATTTCCTATATCCAGGGAGAGCCGGGCGTGGACAAGGATCGCATCGGCGTCTGGGGTTCCAGCTATGCCGGTGGCCATGTGGTGACCGTGGCGGGCCTGGATGCGCGGGTCAAAGTACTGGTGGGGCAAATTCCCGCCATTGCCGGCAAGGGCACCGAACCGGCTCCCTTTCAGATGCAAGATCGCCTGCTGGGCGACGCCATTAAGCGCGCACGAGAAGGCCAGGGCGCCATCACCCAGACCGGCTTTTCCACGGTGCGAGATATCGACATGGAAACCTATGAGAAAACCTCGGAATACCGGCCCTGGCATTACCTGGCCCGCGTCGGTGATCGTCCGACGCTTTTTATCGCCGCGGAACACGAAGAGCTGTTCAACAACGAAGAAAATTCCAAAGCCGCCATGGAAGTTTTGACCGGGCCGAAGAAATTCATCGAAGTGCCGGACATTACTCACTTCGAAATGTATATCGACGAGGCTTTTGAAATCAGCTCCAATGCGGCAGCCGATTGGTTTGTCGAGCACTTGGGGACAACCAAGTAAACGCGTGGACCTCGCCTTTAGGAGCACGCGCAAACAACCTGCCAGGAGAAATACCATGGCGGGTGAAGTAGATCTGGCGAGACAACTCGTCGAACAGGCGATGGGCCATGCCGAGTTCGACAAGGACTCCATGGGCCGCGCCCTCATCAACGCCGTTATCGAACAGTATCGGCAATACCGAACGGCGGATGACATTGCCAGCGAATTGCGGTTTATCATCGATAACTTGGACGAGGACGAGTTTGTCATCACGCGCGGTTGCTGAGTATCGTTACTGCCGGATTTGCCTACCCCCGGCATTGTTCCATTGCTAGTAACCGGAACGACATTTGCAGTCCTATAAGGAACGGACAGCTTCGATAGGAACAGCAGAAGGAGGGATACGCTATGCCACGGCCCGGCAAGAAACAAGTCATCCAGACATTGCTCGACAATTACGGGCAGACATTCGTCGAACAGGTAGGCATCCCCGTTCACAAAAATACCCCAGCGCCTTTGTTTCAGCTTCTCTATATCAGCCTGCTATTCAGCGCACGTATTCCCGCCGACAATGCGGCGGAAGCAACCCGCGCCTTGATCAAAGCTAAATTGACCACACCGGAAAAGATGGCCGAAGCCACTTGGCAGGAGCGGGTAGACGTTATCACCTGGCACGGTTACAAACGTTACGACGAACGCACTTCTACCATGCTCGGGGAAGCGGCTCAGTTGTGTATCGACAAGTATCGCGGTGATCTGCGTAACTTGCGGAACGCGGCGGGGCGCCAAGTGGACAAGGAGCAAAAACTGCTGACCGAATTCAAGGGAATCGGCAACGTAGGGGCGGATATATTTCTGCGGGAAGTTCAGCAGGTTTGGGAGGAGGTATATCCCTATGCGGACCAGAGAGTGCTAAAGGCCGCCAAGCAACTACAGTTGGGTTCCAGCGCGAAGGAGCTTTCAAAGTTGGTGCCACGCCGACAGTTTTCCAGCCTGGTGGCGGCGCTCCTACGCGTGGATTTGAAAAAAAGCTATGACGAAGTGCGCAAAGCAGCCTGATTGCGCATCTCTCGGTTATTCGCGATTTCCCCTATTGATCAGCTACCAAAACGATAGCGAAGCTTCACCACCAGTTGTTCCGATACCGGCGTGCCGTTAACACGGGAAAACATATCGCGAAATTCTTCGTCGGGAAGCCGCCGCTGATTGCCGTTCTTGGTATAAACCACAAATAAATCGGACATGGGCGCCATTTGCCATCGATAGCGGAGTTGAAAATTCAGGGTTGAAATACTGAAGTTGTCGCTCGGCTCCCCGGGCGCCTTGGTTCTCGGCAACAAATCGTCCGGTCGCGCCGGTATGGTAAAAAATTCGTCTTCAAAGGCCTTGATGCCGACCCATTGAAAGGAAGCGCGAAATTGCTGGCGGGCGGTAAAGAAAAAGTCGAAATCCAGGCGGGCATTCCATTCTTCCGCGTCGAAAGTCGTCATATTGGTGCCGCTTTGATGCAGCAGCCAGCCGTACCGTTGGCGATGGTAAATGGAAAAATCCGTGGTCAGCCGGTCCATCGGGCGCCACACCAAACCCGCCCGACCGCTGACATTATGGCCTCCCATTTCCTCGCCTTCGTAGCGCGCATCGACACTTGCCATCAAGGGGCGGGATGAGTCAGTGCTGTAGCCCAAGGCAAACTGCGAGCGTTGCTTGATTTTATAGGTGCCGTTACCGAAGCTGTTAAGGTCTTCGTAGCGATCTGGAAAATAGTTCAGATCCCAGCGGAATTCAGACAGATCGTGTCGGACAATGTCGCCTTCCCAGAAAACGCCGGTGCGAATAACCTGCCAGTCCGTGTTCCATTCGTGGGGGATCAACACCTGGGTATACAGGTCGCGGCCAAAGCTGATGTCCGAGCGACGTTCCTGGAAAATATACCGGGTACCGATAACGTCGTTGCGCCGAAAAAATCCCAGGTCGTTGATGTTGACGGTATCGTCGAAGTACTCCACGGCAGCAATGTGATTACGGCCTTGCTTGGGGCTATAGCGCATGTCGATAAAACCGCCACTGCCTTCGCCGTCCACATCAATATCTGAATGGATCAGCTGCCCGTCCCATTGCCATTGACCGGTACGCGATAAATAGTGGCCGTCCACGGCATGGACGTAAGCATCTCGTTCCGGATGCGTTACCGCGGTACTCATCCAGCCGACGCTACGCGATGCGCCGGTTGAAGAATCTTCGTATAACGCGCGGGCAACGGCAAAGTCGCGGCCGTCCTGATCGAGGGAAACCGGATTGCCGAGCGCGTCACTGCCGTAAAAGCGCGTTTCATCCTCGCTCGCCGCCAGCACACCGTAGCGCAAACCACCTGTTTCGCCAGTGGCTTTAAGCGCGCCGTCCAGCTCCGCTGGCTGCCCTCTTTCGGTGGCGGGAACACTGACTCCGGCGGGCACATTCGGGCGGAATGCCCGACCGCCAATGCGGCGGGTGTTAAGCAATGTAGTGGGTACACCGGATGTCGCGCGTGGTGCCGTGACAAAAATTTCCTGGCCCTCCAGAAAGAACAAGCGTTTCTCCGGAAAAAACGTTTCGATGGCGGTGAGATTCACAATGACATCGTCCGCTTCCACGTTGCCAAAATCGGGGTTCAAGGTGGCAGACAGTTGAAAATCCGTGGATGGCCGCCAAAACAAGTCAACACCGGCTTTATAATGTTCTTCGTCTTCGACGCGGTCGGAAGTGACCGAGCTGTAGGGAAAAATACTGTATTGCTGGCGGGGCGCCACGTCCTCCATTTGCAGGTGATCGAGTACCGACATGAACTGCGGTTGGGTTTCCGGCAAAGCGGGCCAGGCCCAACGTTGATTGAGATAGCCAACCTTGCGCGATGCATACACGCCCATGGTGCGCGGGTCGGCTGTTTGCGGCATGCTCATCATCGACCAGGGCAAAAACATCTCCGCGCTCCAACCGGTATCAGTGACCGCTGTCGCGCCCCACCAGGGGCCATCCCAGTTACCGGCATAGCGCCGCTCCGGCAAAATGGTGCCGTCCATCAGGCTGTCGCCAAGCGCAATACCAAACCAGTAGCCATAACGCCCTTCGGCGGAACTGTCCAAAGTGATAAATACCGCGTCGCGGTTAATCTGCCGCTGGTCGCGCGAGGACAAGCGGCTCACCAGGGTGTCGGCTGGTTGATGCAAGTCAAAGGCAACGTAAAGCCCTTGTTCCGTGTAAAACATTCGAAGATGGGTGGCGTGCCGGCCGGGTACCAGAGTGTCGGGTTCCACGGTTGCAAACTCACCGATATCGGGCAGGGTCTGCCAATGCGACTCATCGAGCCGGCCATCGATTTTAATATCCACATCCGCGCGCCTGGCCGTGGCCAGCACAACTGTTTTCAAGGGTAGCGCAGAGGGTTCGGTCGATTGGGCAAAAGCGCCGTTAGTGTAAAGAAATATAAATAATGCCGGAAAAAATAAACTCACTCGCATGTGAGCATGGCGGAGGGTCCAATACATAGGGTGGATTTCCCGAGCAAAAGCGCTGTCAGTGAGGTAGAGTGCTTAAAACGTGCGTCTTTGGAGTATAAACGCTTTTGACGCGGATGGCGTTTTCGATGCCATCGCATTGCGAAAAGAAGTGTACGGACGTTTCTGACACGTACAAGGTCGCAGTGCGTTACCGGAAAAAAATTTGGGCCAGAGCGGCCGGGCCATGGGGCGACGACCCCCATGGCAATCCAAGCGCGCTTGTTATTGCCAGGAGTCGAGCAATTCCGCGTAGGGCACGGTCTCGCCTTGCGGCTTTTCGTTGGCCAACTTGGCTTTGGGCGCGCCGGGTTGGGCAAACCAGTAGGCCGCCGAGCGGGGTTCATTGAGCTTGGGCCCGCACTCGCCTTGGGCATTGGAACGCTCTATGCGTTGCAGAATGCGATCCTGCTGACTCGCCAAATTGTCCATGGCTTGTTGCGAAGTTTTTGCGCCGGTTACCGCTTCGGCCACATTGGCCCACCACAATTGAGCCAGTTTGGGATAGTCGGGCACATTGCTACCGGTTGGCGTCCAGGCGACCCGCGCGTCACTGCGATAGAACTCCACCAAGCCGCCCAGTCGGGGAGCAACGTCGGTCATGGCTTGCGATTGCAGATCGGATTCGCGGATGGGCGTTAAGCCAACCAGCGTCTTCTTCAGGGAAACGGTTTTGGATACCGTAAACTGCGCGTAGAGCCAGGCGGCCAGGCGGCGTTTTTCCGGGGTGCTGTTCATGAAAGTCCAGGAGCCGGCATCCTGATAACCCAGCTTCATGCCTTCCTCCCAATAGGGACCGTGGGGCGAAGGCGCCATGCGCCACTTGGGGGTGCCATCCTCGTTCATTACCGGCAGACCGGGTTTTGTCATGTCGGCGGTAAAGGTGGTGTACCAAAAAATCTGCTGCGCAATTTGCCCTTGGGCCGGCACCGGTCCGGCTTCCGAAAACGTCATCCCGGATGCTTCCGGTGGCGCATACTGTTTCAACCAATCAATGTATTTGTTCAGCGCAAATACCGCCGCCGGGCCGTTGGTGGCGCCGCCCCGTTCCACACTGGAGCCCACCGGTCGGCAGTCGTCGACACGAATCCCCCATTCATCCACCGGCAGGCCATTGGGAAAGCCCTTGTCACCGGCTCCGGCCATGGATAGCCAGGCATCGGTAAAGCGCCAGCCCAGGGACGGGTCCTTCTTGCCATAGTCCATATGGCCGTACACTTTTTTGCCGTCGATGGTTTTTACATGTTCGCTAAAAAACTGGGCAATATCCTCGTAGGCGGACCAGTTGACCGGTACCCCCAGTTCGTAGCCGTAAAGCGATTTGAATTGCTCTTTTAGTTCCGGGCGTTCAAACCAGTCGTGGCGAAACCAGTACAGGTTAGCGAATTGTTGCGCCGGGAGCTGGTACAGTTTGCCATCGGGCGCAGTGGTGAAACTCTTGCCGATAAAGTCGTCAATATCCAGAGTAGGCAGGGTGTAGTCCTTGGCCTCGCCATTGATCATGTCGGTAATCGGCACAACCTTGCCGTAGCGAAAGTGGGTGCCAATCAAATCCGAATCGTTGATATAGCCGTCATAGATATTTTGGTTGGACTGCATTTGAGTTTGCAGTTTTTCCACTACATCGCCTTCCTGGATCAAGTCGTGAGTGACGTTGATTCCAGTGATTTCACTGAATGCCCTGGCCAGGGTCTTTGATTCGTACTCGTGAGTGGTAATGGTTTCCGAGACCACCCGGATATCCATGCCCTTGAATTCTTCCGCCGCCTTGATGAACCAGCGCATCTCTTCCAGTTGTTGTTCGCGGCTCAAGGTGGAAGGATTAAATTCACTGTCAATCCAGCGCTCCGCGGCAGCCTGATCGGCATGGGAAAACGGCGTCGACAGCAAAGCCGACAACAGCGCACCAACTATCGCGATTTTCGACCTTTTCATTGTAATCTCCCGTGTTGGATAAGCGTAAAAAATAAATGCACTTGCGCCAGCCATTAGGCCCAGCGTAGCAGAATCCCGGTCCATACGACACAAAGCAGTGTTGCGATATACAAGGGCTGGCTCACCAGCGCCACCCAGCACAAGTGGATAAAAGCGCTACTCAATAAGCCGATAAACAAGCGATCCCCACGCGTGGTGGTAATGGGTAAAAAGCCCTTGCGTTCCGTTGTTGGCCAAAGCACCTCGGCCACACCCATGGTTAGCAGCAATAGCCCGATACCGGCAAAAAACGCCGCCGTGATTGGTGTCCAGGCCATCCAGTCGAGCATTGTTTCGCCATCCTCAAATTAGCTTATGTTTTTTTGTGGACTTTCAATCGTCGTTCCCTACACGCGACCCAAGGCGAAGCCTTTGGCAATGTGTTTGCGCACAAACCAGATAACCAGGGCGCCCGGAATGATGGTAAGAACGCCTGCCGCCGCCAGCACGCCCCAATCAATGCCCGAGGCGCTCACGGTGCGCGTCATAATGGAGGCAATGGGTTTGGCCTCTACCGTGGTCAGGGTACGCGCCAGCAGCAATTCAATCCAGCTAAACATAAAACAGAAGAAGGCGGTAACTCCGAGTCCGGTCTTAATCAGCGGCACGAAGATCGTGACAAAAAAGCGCGGCCAGCTATAACCGTCCAGGTAGGCGGTCTCATCGATCTCCTTGGGCACGCCGGACATAAAGCCCTCCATTATCCATACCGCAAGGGGTACGTTAAACAGGCAGTGGGCCAGCGCAACGCCCAAATGGGTGTCGAACAGTCCAACGCTGGAATAAAGCTGAACAAAGGGCAGCAGGAAAACCGCCGGTGGCGCCATTCGATTGGTGAGCAGCCAGAAAAACAAATGCTTGTCGCCCAGAAATCGATAGCGGGAAAACGCATAGGCCGCGGGCAAGGCGACCGCCAGGGAGATAAGTGTGTTCAGGGTCACGTAGGTGATGGAATTCAAATAACCGCTGTACCAGGATGGGTCGTTGAAAATGACCCGGTAATTATCCAGCGTAAAGCTGTTTGGAATTAGCGTGAGCCCGGAAAGAATCTCCTGGTTGGTTTTGAAGGACATGTTCAGCAGCCAATAAATTGGCGTCAATACCGCTAGGATGTAAACGGTAAGGAGAATATAACGCTTCTTGAAACGGTCGTCTTGCATCCGCAGCTACTGTTTGGAAACGTGGGTAATAGCCGTGTAAAACAGCCAGGAAAATAGCAAAATAATCAAAAAATAAATCAGTGAAAACGCCGCCGCCGGCCCCAGATCGAACTGCCCCACCGCCAGGGTAGTCAGATACTGACTCAAAAACGTGGTCGCGTTGCCGGGGCCGCCGCCGGTTAATACAAAGGGCTCCGCGTAAATCATGAAGCTATCCATAAAGCGCAGCAATATTCCGATCACGAGCACGTTGGTTAGTTTGGGCAGCTGAATATAGCGAAAAATTGCCCACCGCGACGCGCCGTCGATGTGCGCGGCTTGATAATAGGCGTGGGGAATCGACAAGAGTCCGGCATAGCACAAGAGCACAATTAAAGACGTCCAGTGCCACACATCCATCACCAGCACCGTTATCCAGGCATCCAGGGACGAAGCCGTATAGTTGTAGTTGATGCCGATGGCATCGATAAAGTAGCCGCCCAAACCAATATCCACCCGTGCAAAAATCTGCCATATCGTGCCCACCACGTTAAAAGGAATCAGCATGGGCAGGGCGAGCAGTACCAGGCAGACGGAGACCCAGGGACCACGCGTGGGCATGCAAAGTGCCAGGGAAATACCCAAGGGCACTTCGATCAATAATACGAACAGGGAAAACACCAACTGCCGACCGAGCGCACCGTGCAGGCGCTCATCCAACAGAGCCTCCCGAAACCATTCGGTGCCCACGAACACGCGGGTTTGAGGATCGAAAATATCCTGAACCGAATAGTTAACAACCGTCATTAACGGAATGATTGCACTGAAGGCCACCAGGACGACTACCGGCAACACCAGGAGCCAGGCTTTGTTGTTGGGGATTTTATCCATAACTGGGAGCCTCCGAATAATACCAATACGTCTCTGCGTGACCTGAAGCGTTCAGATGCTAGGCGAGCT
>JBBDIU010000169.1:3210-9655 GCA_040880205.1 Cellvibrionaceae bacterium | reverse complement strand
AGCGCCCAATGAAAACCGCTGTTCCGCAAACCCATTGTTCCCTGCCGGGAAGGCAAATCTTAACGAGTGAGACCCCGAGAATCCCTCCCATTGTCGGGGCGGCTCCATAATCGGGCCATCTAGAAGCGACTCCCCCTTCCACACTACGTACTGATCGTCACGTACGATGGACCGATTCATCGAGGCGCCCCATCGGAACCCTGACGAATAGGAGAGCTCAAGAGTGGCGTTTTCGAAGCTTTCGAGAATGACTGACTTCACGTTTTCCCATGAATCCGAAGGCTCTGAATCCCCGCCCCCAATAAAACACTGGCTCTGCGCACTGACGTACGTGGAGCAAAAAACCAAGACCACGACCGCCTGTAGCGAAAACCAGATCCTGCAAGTCATGAAATACCTCCACACAAATTGCTATTGTTAAAAAGCGTTTAATAGTTTAAAGCTATCACATTTGAGCCCTTTACCAAGCCCAAGCTTCCCGGTTAATGTAGACCGCCATCTGACCACCGTCGTCGTCAAAAACCACTTTTGTGAAGCAGGTGCTGAACCCAAGCCTATATTCCATGCAAATACGACGCAGGTCTCAAAAAAGGTGCTGCAGCCACGGAAACTATCGCTGCTTTTAGCGGTTGCTTGTAGCCAGACGATAATTATAATAAAAAGTTGGCGAGACCGAACCGCGGACTCCATATTCTGTCGTCTATCATTAAATGACAAGCATCTCAATAATAATCCCGGCCCACAATGAAGCGCAGCACCTCCCCAATCTGCTGAACAGTCTGGCCGCGGTAGACTGTCTGACGGATATCATCATCGTAGATAGCGGGTCTACTGATAACACCTCGGAGATCGGCCAGCAGTTTGGATGCAGGGTCCTTAGTTTGCCCAAGAAACAATATCCCTCTGTGGCGCGCAATCGCGGCGCCCAGCAAAGTAGCGCCGAGATCCTTGTGTTCCTTGATGCTGACGTCATTGTCACGGAAAGCTGGGCAGCCGAGCTGCGACACTTGGCTTCCGACAACGAGTTTTTACGAGGCAATGTGCTGACCGGTGAAACATATCATATTTCTCTCAATCCTTCATGGATTGAGAAATTTTGGTTTGAGCCCCTGAGGCAGCGGAAAAAAACTTATCTGAATGGCGGCAACATCATCATTTCCCGCACAGCGTTCGATAGCATCGGCGGATTCAATGAGCAGCTCGAAACCGGAGAAGATGTCGATTTCTCTATCCGCGCTCAAGAAAAAGAGATTGAACTAACTTTTAATCCAGCGCTTGTGGTTCACCACGAAGGCTTTCCCAAGGATATTAAGAATTTTTTCAGGCGTGAAAAATGGCACGGGAAGGGTGATTTTTCGAGCTTAAGCTATTTTAGAAAATCCCGTGTCGCACAACTCTCGGTGCTATTTGGTGTGTGTTATATCACACTGCTTTTACTACTAGCGCTCACAGTTCAAATCGATTCCGTGCTTATCAAGCAAACCATAATCGCCACGGTAGTGCTGATATTCGCAGTTTGCCTCTCTTCGAGCCTTGCAAAATTTGGAAAGCTAAGCCCTATTTACAGCATCTTAGGGACGTTTATTTACTTCATCTATTTTAACGCCCGACTAGCCTCACTTTTTGCTTTATGGCGTGGTCGGTAGATTTTGCATATGCCCCACGTGTCGTTTTAGAGGTTTTGGTTCAGGCGATCGACAGCAATTACCCAAAGAGACCAACATTGCCGCGCTTATCCAAAAGAATGGATAGTATGCCACGGTGACGAATTGACCGGCAACAATAAACCCCAGTATTCCGTAGCCCAATCCCGCCGAAATATAGGAAAAAACCGGCTCGACCTGCGGAATTTTTGTTACTTTGAATGACATCCAAAGCGCGCTTAAAATCAGCGCCATGAAGACACCCAGTCCTATGAATCCCGCATCTGTGCCCACTTGAATAAATATATTGTGCGGCATTTCGGCTCTATCCCGCAAAAGATCATGGGAGTAATGCAAATTATAATAGGAAGCAAAATTATAGTAACCGACGCCGAGATAAGGATGATCTTTCATCATGTCCCAGCCGTTCTCAAGGTAAAGAATTCGCTGCTGAGAAGTACGATCTTCCCCGATTTCCGTGAACCGCTGCTTCTGCTCTTCAGGCAATAGTAAGGATATTGCCGTCGCCAGAATGGCGATACCGATCAGTGGCCTTACCTTGAATATGTACTTTCTGTACATTAATGCCAGTGTGAGAGCGAGCGCAATTTGTGCGCCACGACTGCTAGCCCCAAGGATAGTTAATATTGGCGTCACAAAGAACACGAATAGCAGAGCTTTTTCCCATAGGCGCACCTGCTGCTTTTTGTACATAGCCTGAAATAGGTAGAACGCAACGGGAAAGAGCGTGAGCATAAGGATTGCAAGTTCCCCGGAGTTTTGAAAGTAACCCCGCGGACCCATAAGACCCCAGCTGGTAAAGGTGAAGCCCCTTGAGGCCCATGACACGGTCGTCCCGATGGCAATCTTTGCAGCGCAAAACAAAAATACCATGGCAAAGATATAAAATCGTTCCTTGGTATTTACGATGGTGATTATCAAAAAGTATATTACGAACCAGCTATAAAAATCGATATAGTGATCTTTCGAAATCTCCGGGTTATACGCGTTAAGACTGGCCAGAAAAATAACCAGCGCAAAAATACCCAGCCACACATTCATCGGGCTGGAAACCCACTTGACGCTTTTGTCGAATACAGCGCCAACAAATGCGCCCAAAATAAAAGTTTGAGCCCAAGGGATAATATCAATGGCGGGGTAAATAGCTTGAGGGCGGAAATACTCAAAGAAGAGGTAGCAGCATATCATCCAAAACGAAAAATGCTGGCGGATAAAATAGCGCCACATTGCGCCTACTCTGAAGGCATAAAAATCCTCAACGCTAGGCGTGCTCATCCAAACGCTCCTTGAGATTATCCAACGCTCCCATTAAGTTAGTCGTGCATTTATCGAAATAGTTTGGATTCGCGGAATATGGATCATGCAAATACAAGTTTGGTTGGTTGTACCACAGCGGCGCCAAGGTGATTTGCGCTTGTGACTTGACTCCAGTTGGCAAGGCTTCTATTTGTCCGGGCTCCATGGCAACCACAAGGTGATCGGGAAGTGGCCTGTAGTCTCTTATATTCCTGGTAACATGGCCACCCACATCCATGCCCAGGTTTTCCGCAATGGCTATTATCCGGGGATCGGCGGGATCACCACCTCGACAATTCAGTCCGTAGGACTCGGCCTCGAGCCCAAGGTAGCGCGCATAAAATTCTCCCAGGGGACTGCGGCAGATATTGCCCGCACAAATGAAGATAAGTTTGTTCACCCGGGAAAAATCGACATTTTTTAGCTCGCGCAAATAACCCAGTCGGTGCATGCAGTAGAATTTACCGCGCACCAGCAAGCCTCTTTTTGACCCGTAATTGTCGTTGATATAACTTCTTATAGCATTTAGCATGTCTACTTCATCATCAGGCAATGCACATGTCAGATAGCCGAATGTCAGGCCGAATCTCAAATAGCCGAAAACCGCACATCCTTGTACTCGACGCCAACCAACGAAGTGCCTTAGCCGTCACTCGATCACTGGGGAAAAGTAAAGTAGACGTTTCAACCGCCGATTCTAGCATAGCCTCACTCGCGGGCTGCTCAAAATATAGCCTCAGCTATCATCAATACCCTTCGCCGGAGCAGCGCCCCGCCGACTTCCTCGAATGGATCGAAGGCACGTGTTCCCAATACAAGTTCGATGCCATCTTCCCGACAACCGAGATTACCAGCCAATTGTTACTGATGAATAAAACCGGTCTTGGCACCTGCGTTCTTCCCTTCCCGGATTACCAGACTGTCATGTCGCTTGCCGACAAAGGCAAGTTGTTAACATCGGCTGGCGCAGCGGGCATACCAGTTCCCGACTATCGCCTATTCAACAAGGCGGCAGAAGTCGCCGTCGAAGAATTTACCAGCTTCCCTGTGGTACTCAAACCCTGTCTTTCTCGCATATGGACAGGACAAGGCTGGATTAACACCAGCGTGACGATGATCAATAACAGGGAGGAACTCTCCCGTACATTGGATCGGACCGACTATCTGCAACGTTACCCATTCATGATCCAGGCTTTTGTGCCGGGCCATGGCGCGGGACTTTTTGCGCTCTACGATTCCGGTCAGCCGGTGGCCTATTTCTCTCACCGCCGGATTCGCGAGAAGCCGCCGCGGGGAGGCGTTAGTGTAGTGAGTGAAAGCGCGCCAGTCGACACCCAATTGCAAGAATACGCTGAAGCCTTGCTGACCCGGGCCAACTGGCACGGCGTGGCAATGGTGGAATTTCGCGTGACCGACCGGGGCCTTCCCTATCTCATGGAAGTGAACACCCGGTTCTGGGGTTCCTTACAACTCGCCATTGATGCCGGGGTTGATTTCCCGCGCCTGTTGTGGGAAATCACCGCTGGCCAAGCCATTGAGCCTCAGAGCGAATACCGCATCGGTCAGCGCCTTCGCTGGCTATTGGGTGACCTGGACAGCCTCTATCTGGCACTTAAAGACCGTGACTATTCCGCCAGGCAGAAGCTGGAGCGATTGGTAGGCTTCCTGACTCCATCTTTTGGCCACTTCCGGTATGAAGTGAATCGCTGGGGAGATCTCAAACCCGCCTGGTTTGAATTGCGGCAGTATGTCAAAGACCTGGTTCGGTGATTCTACTCTCCGACCGCTTCACCACATTGACTACCTATCACCACATTGACTACTTAGTTGTTGGCCTCAAGCGCCACCCAACGAGCGGTAAATACCTAGATAACCATCTATCATCGCGTCGGTGCCAAAGGTCGCCAGCGCGTGGTTCCGCCCCGCGGACGCCAGTCGGTCAGCCAACTCACTATCGTCTATCAGTTTGTCGATACCGGCCGCCAAAGCCTCTGGATCGCCGGGCTCCACCATCCAGCCGGTTGTGCCATGCGTCACTATTTCCTCCGGCCCGCCGCAACGAGTCACGATAACAGGCAGGCCGGTCATCATGGCCTCGATTGTGGCAATTGAGAAACCCTCGGAACGTGAAGAAAGTAGAAAAAGGTCGACTTGGGAAAGGAAACTGGCACTGTCGTTCACAAAACCAATAAAGTGGATGTTGGCAGTTACCGCGAGCGCCTTCATCTGGCTGGTCAGTTGCGCCATCAATGAAGGCTTTTGATGACCGGCAATAACAAAATGGACCTTGTTTCGCGACGTGGCAACGGTAGCCGCAGCCTCTATCAATACATCGTAGGCCTTTGCGGGCCGCACGTTACCGAGGCTACCGACGAGAATGGCATCGCTGGGAAGACCCAATTCCGCGCGCAAGGTGGTGGGCGCGGTTAGTTTTCCATAACAAGCGACCTCCACGCCGTTGTATATGATTTCCGTCTTCGCGGGGTCGAGTAACTCCTGCTCTTTAATCTGCTGGGCGAGGCTGTGGCTGACCGCCACATAGCGCTTTATGCCCCACTGCATGGCCTTGTTCTTCAGTAACCGAAACCGCTCGTTGGGGTTAACATCCACCATGCCGTGATAAGTCGCCACCACTGGCCGCCGAATGAGAACGCCGAGAAGCGCCGCGTAGACGTTGGAGCCGAGTAGGTGGGATTGGATAATGTCGACCTTTTCTTTTATCGCCAAGCGAGCCAATTTGTAGAGGAAGCCGACCGCAAAGCTGCCTTTCGCGTCGATGATTACCGGTTCCAATCCGCGTTTTTCCAAGGCCTGCTGGACCCACCCGGGGCCCCTAATGACGACAATAGAGCGGTAACCCTGGCGGCGCAGCAGGTCGGCCAGTTGGATAAAGACTGTCTCCGCGCCGCCAGGACCCGTGGTATCTATCAGGTGCAAGACAGTCGTTCCCGTTTTACAATCCATTACCGCCATTCTCCGCTGTACGTCGACAAGGATTTTTCCGGTATGCCTTTGAGAACCGCCAAGCTTACCCTGCAAGCCTCCCTCGACTACGCGGCTTACCTGTTCGGCACCCACAAAAGGACTCCAAAACAACCCGCGCTGTGGATACTGATGTATCACCGCATTCTACCAAAAACCGACCCTCGGTACGCGGCGGAAGAACCGGGCATGGTGGTGGAACCACATACCTTCGAAATGCACCTCGAAGTACTGCAACGTCACTTTACCCTGATTCCACTTGGGGAATGGCTTTCGCGGCGGCGCAATGGCCAAAGCCTTCCGCCGAAAAGCTGCGCTCTCACCTTCGACGACGGCTGGACGGACAATTACGAGTATGCCTTCCCCATCTTAAAGCGATACAAGGCGCCGGCCACCCTGTTTGCCGTTTCCCATATGATCGGCACCAATGAGATGTTCTGGCCCAATCGCCTCGCCTTGCTACTCCGGCAGCCACGGGAATATCTCACCACGCTCCCGTGGCT
>JBBDIU010000169.1:0-3200 GCA_040880205.1 Cellvibrionaceae bacterium | reverse complement strand
TGGAAGTGTCCAATGGTCGCCCAATAGACCGAGAAGCGGCTGCCGCGATCATTCAGGCTATGAAGGCATATCCCGACAACCAAATACAGGAATGGTTGGAAAGTACGCAGACGGATCAAACCGCACCGTCCACGCTTATGAGTTGGGAGCAATTGAAGGAAATGTCGGCCAGCGGATTGGTCGAGGTCGGTTCACATACCTGCCACCACTTCCGGCTGACGCAGGATTTGCCGGCTGCCGTTATCCAACGTGAACTCGAGGAAAGCAAGTCAAGGCTGGAGGCAGGTCTGGGCAAGTCCATCTCATTATTCTGCTATCCCAACGGTGACCTCTGTGATTTGGCGCTGCAGACCATTCCCCTTCATTACGACGCAGCGGTCACGACCCAGCGAGGCATCAACCGGGAGCCTTCGATCAACCCCTATAAGCTTTTGCGTATTGGAGTCCACCAAGACCGATGCAATACGGCAGTAAAGTTTTGTAGTCGGTTGGCCGATTGGTATTAGGGGCAAAACCGACCAAGGGCGTGGTATGGCGTTTGTTATAAGGCCAATAGAAAGTTACACGCAATGGTCAATCTCAACAACAAAACAATGGGCAGAAATTCTTTCACCTTGCTTTATTCCGTGGGCAAGCGGCGTTATGATGGATCGAGTTTGAGAATACAATGGATGGATGCACTTTATGTCCTTGGCAGACGCAGTCCTGTATCTGAGCAGAAGCAATGCTGCAAACGGGTTGTCGTCTCTGACCATTGGTTCCCACGTTACCATCTTCTCCATACATCGGCCCATCTCCGATGAACATAGCCATAAGGGCCTATCGCCAGCCTTCTTGGGCACTGCCCTCGCCAGGCTAAGTGCCTCGGGCTACCATTTTGTGTCCTTGGATCAGGTACTTCAAAAGCCGGGGGACCTACCCGCCAAATCAGTTTGTTTTACCATGGACGATGGCTATGCCGACCAAGCCGATCATCTGGCGCCGGTCCTCATTGAGCACGACGCCAAACCTACCTTTTTCGTCATCACCGACTTACTCGATCGATCGGACTGGCCGTGGGATGAAAAAATAGCCTATCTTGTGGGGACCTCGAAGGAGCGGGTGCTTCAGGGACTGGGCGACTTTGGTTTCCCCGAGAGCTTGTCGATTGAAGCTCCTAACCTGCAAGATTCCGTGCGGCGGCTACTGCAACGGAAAGGGAAGGAACTGCCCGCCGCTGAGGTTCCGTCACTTATCGCCGCGCTCAGTAAAGCCTGCGGCGTCGAGGTTCCGCCCGTACCTCCGCGCGGCTACCAGGCGATGAGTTGGGATCATGCGAGAAAGCTTGAACAACAGGGCGTGAGATTCGCGCCCCACTCCCGTAACCACCATATCACCAGCCAGCTTTCATTTGACGAGGCGAAGCAGCAGTTTACCGGTTCCTGGGAACGACTTACGGAAGAACTGGCCAACCCCGCCAAGATCTATTGCTATCCCACCGGCCGCCCACAAGACTTTAGCAGCGAACACGAACGTGTCCTCGAGTCGTTGGGGTATATGGGTGCGGTTAGCTTTATTTCACAGCCACTGAGACTCAAAAACCTTGAGACTCAAAGGTTCCGCCTCCCCCGCATCGCCTTTCCCGATAGGCTCAAGGACGTATACCGTTATGCTAGCTGGATCGAAGCACTGCGAAGCTTTGCCCACACCGCGAGATAAATCCGACCTCATGATTGATCGAAAACTGGCCAACTACGCGATGACCATCGACGTGGAAGATTACTTTCATGTCGCGGCGTTCAAGGATGTCATTTCACCCGATGAGTGGCAACAATGGACGCCACGGGTCGAGCAAAATACGCAACGGCTGCTCGAACTATTTGCCAGGTTGGACATGAAAGCGACGTTTTTCGTCCTGGGCTGGGTGGCGGAACGCTATCCCGGGTTGGTCCGGGAAATCGACGAACAAGGGCACGAGGTAGCCTCCCACGGCTATAGCCATCAATTGGTATTCAGCCAGTCACCTGATACCTTTCGCCGCGAAACCGCACAATCAAAGCAACTACTCGAGGATATCACCGGCAAACGTATTACGGGCTACCGGGCAGCGAGTTATTCAATTACCAAAGCCTCGCTATGGGCGCTCGATATATTGGCGGAGTTGGGCTTTACTTGGGATTCCAGCATCTTTCCCATCCACCACGATACCTACGGCATGGTCGGCAGTCCGGAAGAACCCTACCACCTTACCACTCCGTCAGGTGCTATTTTAACGGAATTCCCCCTGTCCACCGCCAAACTCCTGGGCGTGGCAGTTCCGGCCGCTGGCGGCGGTTATTTTCGCCAATACCCCTACTTGCTTTCCAAGTGGTTGCTTTCCCGAGCAAGCGAGGGGGGCGAAAAACCTGCCATCTTTTATCTGCATCCATGGGAGGTGGATCCGGACCAACCCAGGGTCCCCAATGCAGGTTGGAAATCCAACTTCCGTCACTATACGAACCTGCCCCGCTGTTTGCCGCGGCTGGAGCGACTATGCAAAGACTTTCCCTTTACAACTGTTGAGAGGGTCTTGGGATCCCATCACATTAATCGCTCATTTCACGTCAGCACGCTAAGTTAACATGGATGCTAAGTCGATAATCCGCGACCCGCACGCGGCCATTGCGAATATATGGGGCTCTCTCGACACCTGTCCCGAGCGCGATAACATTGATCGGATCGCGGTAAAGCTGGCGCAAGCGAAATCCGCCATCAAGGATGCCAAGCAGACCAAAGGCAGCATTTCCAGCCAATTCAAAAAGGCGAAGGATAATCCGGAACAACTCAATACACTTAAAGCGAACATGGCGACAATCAGCGCTGAACTGGCGGGCCTGGAAGAACAGCGAAGAATTCTGGAAGCTGAGTTACTGGCGTATTTTAAACGCCAGGATAATTCCAACCAACTATTTCCTCCGCGGTTTGAGTTCCGTCATCGGCGTCAGGATAGGTCCAGCAGAATCACGGTAACACAGGTAAGCGACGAGGACCGCGCCGCCTGGAACGCCTATGTGGAGGCACATGACGGGGGGTGTCTCTACCAGTTGTATGCATGGAGGCGGGTTATCGAACGGTCATTTGGCCACCACTGCTATTACTATGCTGCAAAAACCCCTGACGGCAACATAGTCGGTGTTTTGCCAATTATTGAGATGAAAAGCCGGTTATTCGGCCACTATGCA
>JBBDIU010000168.1:3175-56707 GCA_040880205.1 Cellvibrionaceae bacterium | reverse complement strand
CATCGACCACGAGGATATGGCCGGAAATACGAATATTATTGGAGCCTATGTCGGCGTCAGGCTTGGAGCTCATAGCCAACGGCGCAAAATCGACTTGATCCAGAGGCCCGGCTTCAATGGTTAACAAAAAAGTGCTGCCTTGATTTGGTTGGCTTTTTACCTTTATGTCGCCACCCAAACGCGCCGCCAGTTGTTTGCTGATGGCAAGCCCCAGTCCACTACCCTCATGCAGTGCCAGTTTGCCGCCACTCCCCTGCGAAAAGGGCTGAAACAGTTTCTCAACATCCTTGCTATCTATCCCCATGCCGGTATCCCGCACTGCGAAGCATGCTTGAGAGGTATCCCGATGAGGAACGCTTACTTTGACCTCCACATAGCCCTCATTAGTGAATTTAATGGCATTTCCGATCAGATTGATAAGAATCTGTCGCAGCCGAATCGGGTCGGTTTGTAAGGTGGTCGGCAGGGGTTGATCGGCCGAAAAATGCAGGGAAAGTTGTTTTTCTCGAGCGGCCACCTCCATGAGTGAACGCAAGTCCGCCAGGAAGCTATTCAATTCAACGCTTTGAATATTGATTTCCAGTTTTCCAGCAGCAATTTTCGACAGATCGAGTACATCGTTTAGCAAACTGAGCAAGTGTTGCCCGTTACGCTTTATGGTTTGCAGATCGGCCTCGTCTTTGCGAGTGGCGGCACGATGCAGCAAGATGTCGGTATATCCGAGTATCGCGGTTAGCGGGGTTCGCAGTTCGTGGCTAAGGTGTGCCAGGAATTCACTTTTCGAACGACTTTCCGCCTCAACCCGCAAGCGTTCCAG
The DNA here is from genome assembly GCA_040880205.1 of Cellvibrionaceae bacterium. Classification (GTDB taxonomy): domain Bacteria; phylum Pseudomonadota; class Gammaproteobacteria; order Pseudomonadales; family Cellvibrionaceae; genus WACF01. The sequence continues at coordinate 55,890 of JBBDIU010000168.1, read as the reverse complement.
TCTTTCGGCCTCTACGTCCCGACGGGCTACCGCGTAGCGTATAGCTCGAGCTAAGCGCGCGCCATTGAGTTGCGATTTTACCAAGTAGTCAACTGCACCGGCCTTGAGTGCTTCAATATCGAGAGTCGTATTGTCCTGCGCTGTTAACATGATAATGGGCGCGTTAAACCCCAAATCCGGTGCCTGTTTCAGCAGTGAAAGGCCATCTTCCTGTCCCAGCCGATAATCCATCAAGCATACGTCGTGCTCGTTTCTGGCCAAGGCTGCGCGACCTTCGGCCGACGAGGGCGCCCACTCCAGGGTATATTGGTCCCTTGCTATTTCGTCGAGCAAATCGCGAGCTAATATATAGTCATCCTCATCATCTTCGACGAGAAGCAATTTGACGTTCATCATATTGCTCGATAAAAACATTTCAGTTACCTGCGGTACTGATACTGCGCTCAACAGCCTGCTAGTTAGGGCAGTTCGACACTCTCACGAAATGACGTTCGTTCCGAATACTGCTTTCGACTAGTGCGTCACAGGTCAACAACCGATCATCGCCATCGTCTTCAGCCATCAAAATAACAATTGGGTCGTCAGGTTTTCTCATGCATTATTTCCGCCAGCGTCCCTAGTTCGGGATCCTGGATGACGGGAAGGTAAATAATAAAGGCGGTACCCAGTCCGGGTTTACTGCGGACTTTGATGCTTCCGCCATGGCGCTCGATCACCCGACGACACACAGCCAGACCGATTCCCGAACCGGCGTACTCGCCTCTTCCGTGAAGGCGCTGGAATGGTGTAAAAATGCGTTCGGCAAACCGTTCGTCAAAGCCAATACCGTTATCCTGAATCGTTAATTGGCACCAACGCCTATTATCTGAGTCACGTTCATTTGCAAAAGTTTCCGTCTTGATGTGTATTAGTGGATTCACGTTCTGATCCGTGAACTTTAAAGCATTACCAATCAAATTCTGTAACAGCTGTCGCATTTGGGTCGGATCCGCCTCAATGTCCGGAAGGGGCTCGGCAGTCACCGTTGCGTTTTTACCGGTGATGACCTCGCTGAGATTATCAAGCACATCGGCGAGTGCCGCTTGCAGCGATATTGTCTCGAATTCACCGGCACGGGTGCTCACCCGTGAAAATTCGAGAAGGTCGTTGATCAACAAGGACATTCGCTCGGCTGCCGATTGCATGCGGTTGATGTAGTCCACGCCGTCTCCCGCCACTAATTGATCGGAAAACCTATCCTTGAGCCGTTCGCCAAACGCTCGAATTTTGCGAAGTGGTTCCTGTAAATCGTGTGACGCAACAAAGGCAAAGTCCTGTAGCTCGCGGTTACTGCGTTTGAGCTCTTCGGAATACCGCTCAATGGCCCGGGTGCGGTCGCTGACAATGGCTTCCAGCTCTTCATTGGTTAGCGCGAGCCTTTCAGCGTCGAGCTGCTGACGTCTGATGGAGCGCTGAATGAGGATAAATACGGCGCCTACCAGCAGCAAACCAGTAAATGTGGCCACTGCGATGGCGAACAGAACTTGCTGCCGGCTCAAGGCGGCCTCTTGCCGTTGTTCGCTCATGAGGTTGTATTCACGCTGTTCCATTCGCGAAACCAGTTCGCGAATTTGCCGCATCAGAAGGTATCCCGTATCGCTACGTTCCAGATTAAATGCCGCCAGCCCCAAGTCGCTTTTCCTCAACGATACTACGTGGGCCATCTCTTCCCGCTTGGCCTGAATCAACTCGATCAGTGATTCAATGGAATTTCGTTGTTCCGGCAAATCCGATTGCAAGGTCATCAGTATGGTTATATGGCCATTCATATTGGCTAGCGCTTTTTCGTAGGGTTCCAGATGCTTTTCCTCACCCGTTATAAGAAAGCCGCGCTGGCCCGTTTCCGCATCCTGTAGTGCGGAGAAAGTATCCTTGATGGCCACGAGAAAATTTAATGTACGCTGTACCCGACTTTCTTTCTCAATTAAGTCAGTGGTGGCGTAGTAGGACAATGCGGCATTCAACAGCAGCAAGACTACCAGCAAGCCAAACCCAATGGCTTGCTGCCTCGATGTATTTCGGACAATGGTTTTAACCGTCTGGTATCGCACTTGCTGTTCTGTGGCTCAATCGTAAGTTTCGTTATGCCGATACGATTGGTGGATTATGGAAAGCTAACTAATTTTCTTTCCGAAATGGTTTATTTCTTCCGCACCTTGGGTTGCCTGCCACCATATGGCCTGCGGTTGCTTACAATCAAAACCCACTTTACAGGAGAAGTTACGCTCGATTTCCACACAAAAAATAAGTAGGGTAGACTCCCATGACACCGATACAGCTATTGCTCAATCCGGCGCCATCAAATCGGCATTTGGTGAAATATCGAGGCTGGCTTAGCTTGCCGCTTATTCGCGGGATTCATCGGTGGACGATTCCAACAACGCACCGCAGTTTTTGCATTCCTGGAGAATACGATCAAGGTAGGTTATGACTTGCTCGGAATCGCCGGATTGCTGAAGCTTTAGCTTAACCAATTCGGCGTTCATTGATATGCTATTGAGCGGATTGCGCAGATCGTGCGCAATCTGCGACAGCATTCTCGTGGTTGTATCTGCTTCGCGCTTGGTGTTTGATGAAACCATAATCCGGCTTTAACCTACCTCTTGCTTCTCGTACGCATTAAGACGGTTGTACAGGGTTTTTAAACTGATCCCCAGCATTCGAGCGGCGTTCTGTTTATCTCCGCCCACTTGTTGTAGAGTCAGGGTTATCAATTCCTTCTCCATTTCGCCGATGGTTTTACCGGCTCTCAGTCCCGGTTGCGCGTTGCGTTCCTTGGCGAAGGGGGACGCCAGCTCATTCGGGAGGTTCATATATGTGTTGTTGGGCGAAGTCATGATAAACGCGCGGTGGATGGCGTGCCGGAGCTCGCGAACATTGCCGGGCCAGTCGTACGTTTCCAGACGGTCCAGCGCGCTGTCGTCCAGCTCCAAGTTAGTATTATTTTGCACATTTAGATCACTCAGGAACGTCTTTGCTAGTAACGAAATATCTTCCCGGTGTGTTCGCAACGGTGGTACCGAAATGGGAAATACCGCCAGTCGGAAGTACAGGTCTTCTCGTAGACACTCTTCCTCCGCTAACTGCTCGAGTGGGCGATTAGTGGCGGAAATAATTCGGCAGTCTACAGGGATCTTCTGAGCCGAGCCGAGCCGGGTAATATGATGTGTTTCGAGAACCCGCAATAACGTAGGCTGTAAATCAATGGGCATCTCGGTCACTTCGTCCAGAAACAAAGTGCCACCATTGGCTTGCTCGAAAAATCCCACCCTCCTGCTGACGGCGCCGGTAAAGGCCCCTTTTTCGTGGCCGAACAACTCACTGCTAATCAGCTCGCGCGAAATAGCGCCACAGTTGGCAGCAATAAACGGGCCACTACAACCGCTTGCACGATGGATGGCCTGTGCGACTAATTCCTTGCCAACCCCGCTTTCGCCCTGAATCAGCACATTCGCGCGGGTGGCGGCCACCCGCTCGATCATCTGATAGAGCTCTTGCATGGAAGGCGACTCGCCAATCAGGGCGCCAAAGTGGCGACCACCAGCTTCTTCGGGGGTCTCGGGGGTCAGGGCTTTATCGATCAGGGAACGCAGGTCGTTTAAATTGATGGGCTTGATCAGATAACTGATGTTCGGTCCAAGCACGGTTTTTACTAGGGACTTGACCGCGCTGTTTCCTGTAATGATTGCTACGTGCGGCTGCGCACTCTTCCTGGGCAATCCTTCGAGGACTTCGAACCCGCTGCCATCGGGGAGCATTAAGTCCAGCAGGACGATGTCGAAGGATTGGGATCGAATTGCTTCCAAACCGTGTTTGATATTGCCTGCGGTAACTACCCTGTGACCCAGCATTAACAAGAGCTCACGCGTCGTTTGTGCAAAATTTTCGTCGTCATCAACCAGTAAAATTGATGCCATTGGATCTCCTCGATAGTGCGATTAGCGCGACTATAACAACCTGTGAGTCACAAAAACAATAACTGCCGCAAATTTGACGCATATAACGAACCGAGCTGCCCGGTAAACTTTGTAAAAATTACAAAAAATGCAAAAAAGCAGAACGCTGAAAGCGGCCCAATAGAGCCTGAGTTCACTAACATAAACAACAAGATATCGGCGCTATAGTACCATTCAGCCGGCATACGCGGGGCTCAATCAATCTATTTTTGGCACCTAGGTGAACGTGTCCCGCGTTCGGTCATTATTATTGTTGCCTCTCGTCCGACATACTGGGAAGCAAACGAGACCACTGCAGTCCGCACCGTGCGCTATACGAAGAGGTTTCAGGTTCTTCCTCCAAGTAACCAACAAACTTCCAGATAGTTCGATCGCTCTTGGGGTCGCCTCAAATTCTCCAGGTGGACCATATGAATCGATCTTTCGTCAGTGCAGTGGGTGGCTGCGCTTTCCTGTGCCTATTGCTGTAACTGTCTATTAGATAGTACCGATTGCCTGGTGGAACATTCACTATTCAGGCGTCGTTGGACAGGAAAGAGTGCCGTTTTCTCCGCAGAGAAAACCCAAGTCAGAACGATAGGCCTGAAAACTGATCCCCGCCAAGATGCTGTGTTCGCGTATATTTTGCGAATACCATGCCATCGCCGCGTGGTGTGTGAAATGGCATGAATGTTGAGTGCTGACTTGTCGTGCAATGTGAATGGCCCCGCACCGAGGCCTACAGGGAGGAAGGATTATGCTTTACTACTCGATCGTGTTTTTCATTATTGCCTTGATTGCGGCGATCCTGGGTTTCGGCGGACTGGCTGGAACCATGGCGGGAATTGCGCAGGTACTGTTCTGGATTTTCATCGTGCTTTTTGTTATTTCCCTCATTTTTGGCCGGCGAGGGAAGCCCTAGCCCGAATATTTCACCAAAACGCTCGGAATACAACTGCAATGCAGGACTACCGGGCTTTCCAGCATTTTGCGGTGGGTGACGATTTGTCACCGTCCTCGCTTGCCAAATGCTGGCTTGTTCTCAGGCCTTGTGAGCGGACATGCTCCTTACGCCTTAGAACCACTAAGCCTCCAGTCGCGAGCTCGCTCACAAGTCCTGAGCCCGGCGCCATCAACTTGGCATTTGGTGAAATATCCGGGCTAGGAGTCTGAATTTAAGCGCGGAATTTTTCGAAGGAAGGTAGAGCGAAGGTAGATGCGAAGGTAGAGGACACCCGCACATTTCCGTTTCCTGGGTGTCGTCGACTTCTCAATTGCCTGGGTGTCCTCGACTTCTCCCGGCCTGGGTGTCCTCGACTTCTCCCGACTTCTTAATCACGGCAGGTCGTGTTCAACAAAGATCAGCTCCTCGGTGTTAAAGCCTAGCGAGCCTCTGAATAATACCAATACGCCTCTGGCTTACAGGTCGGTTCGCAATCAAGGCGCGCTTTTGAAGGCGTAGTGGGGCTACGTCGAAAAAGCGCAACGCCGAGTGCGGGCCGGCCTGTAAGCCCCGCAGGGCGAGGCCTGAAGCGTCCATCTGCGGCGTTGAGCTTCTTGTAAAGGCGTTCCCAGAAACAAAGGGGGGCCATTCACGGCGAAGCTCGCCAAGGGCCATGGATGGCCTAAATGCAGGAGCAATTTCCGGCGAAAGCTGAACGCTTCCGGTCACGCAGAGACGTATTGGTATTATTCAGAGGCTCCCTCGCTCGCGCGTTCGCTCCAGGAAGCGCTGGCGGATTGAGTCGGAGATTTCCGGCGTTCTGGCCAGTAGCCACAAGTACTGTCGCGAGTTACTCGTGTGATCCGTTCGCAATGATGCGCCCGACATAAATTACTGACTTAGGCGAGTTTTCAGCAAATCGCTCAGCATCACTTCATCAGAGGGCATCGCACGGGCGTGACAAACACGCTTGGCAGGTGAATTGCACGGTTTTCGGCGAATGTTTAATCCGACCACGCGCGGGCTGAACCGAGGCGGCCATAGGTTTTTTTGGCCAACTGAGTGCATCGGAGCAGCGCGCACGCCTCCAACTGTTGATGACAATGACTGAAACATGATCGCTGACAACTCCATGAGCTTCCGCACTGGCAATCACCAGCTCGCAAGGCGACCTGTTATCTGGATTAAAGTGCCCAATGCGCAGCGCCGACAGAAGGTTGTAAATGCACTCAGCGAAGACTTTGCCAACTTCGAAATTTTCACGGAATTGGAGAGTTCGCCTGGCGCTACCAACTACCCGGACCTGATTATCTGCGATAACGCCATGAACGTTGAGGCAGCGTCTTCCCGTACCGCTCAACTTCGACAATGGCCGGAACTCGATGGAGTGGCGATACTTCTGCTGGTGTCGGGGCTTGACGATAAGCTGTCGCAACAGCTCTCCGAGCTGGACCTCATTGATTTTGTAATCAATCCCTTTTCCGAGGCAGAGTTGTGGGTTCGAGCCAGACACTTGCTGGCGGCGAAGCAAGACAGAATGCAGGGCCGGCCCGGAGCGACTAAGCAGCTCCCGGGAGCCGTAGTCGACAATAAGCATTTCCAATTGATGGTTGACCGCATTGATGATTACGCCATCTTCATGGTGGACCTGGACGGTAGGATCGGCAGTTGGAACCAAGGCGCCGAAGCGCTTACCGGCTACTCCGTGGACGAGGCCGTGGGAAGGCCTTACTCCACCCTATACGCACCCAAGGACTCGCCCCCGACCCGCCTGGCGGAGGGGCTGGCACGGGCCCGGCAAGCGGGGCGCTACGAAAACGCCGGCGCATACAAGCGCAAGGATGGTTCCACCTACAGTGCTCAAATAATGATTCGCCGAATCGACGACGAGAGCGGTGTTCTGCTGGGCTTCGTGACAGTAGTACACGACATTACGGCGCGAAAAAAAGCGGAACGAGCCTTGAAGGAAAGCGAGGCGAAGTTTCGCACGATCACCGACGCGATGCCTCAGATGGTGTGGTCAACGCAACCGGATGGCTACCACGACTATTACAACCAGCAATGGTATGAATTTACCGGTATGCCCGAGGGAAGTACCGACGGGGCCGGATGGAATGCAATGTTTCATCCTGATGATCAGGCCCGCGCATGGAGACTTTGGGCCCATAGCCTGGCGACGGGTGAACCCTACGAGATTGAGTATCGCGTTCGGCACCACTCCGGCGAGTACCACTGGACTCTGGGCCGGGCCCTGCCCGTTCGTGACGACGATGGCAATATCGTGCGCTGGATGGGTACCTGTACGGTGATCCAAGCGCAAAAGGAAGCGGAAGCCGCCTTGCAGGAAGCGTCGCGACGCAAGGATGAATTTTTGGCGATGCTCGCTCATGAGCTCCGCAATCCACTCGGGCCGCTGCATAACAGTATGGTCTTGATGCGTCGGGCACGGTCACACAACAACAGCCAGATGCAAAAGGCACTGGATGTCGCCGAGCGACAGGTGTGGCACATGAGCCATTTGATCAACGATCTGGTTGACGTCGCCCGTATTTCGCGCGGAAAGATGCACTTGCACAAAAAGAATTGCGATCTGAACGAAATTGTTGTGCATGCCGCGGAGGATTGCCGAGCCCGTTTTGACGCCAAGGGGATCGACCTGCAAATCGATTGCCTGGACGATTCCCTATGGACCGATGGCGACCCAACGCGCATCGCTCAGGTAATCGGCAATCTCTTGCACAATGCGTCGAAATTTACCCCGCCGGGCGGTACGGTCCGAGTGACTACCGGCCGGCGACATCTGCCCGAACGCGAGCAAGCGGAAGTGGTGGTGGATGATTCCGGCGTTGTGATCGACCCGGCACTGGCCTCACAACTTTTCGACCCCTTCGTTCAGGCCGATCAGGATCTCGGCCGTTCGGACGGCGGCCTGGGACTTGGTTTGGCGGTTGTAAAAGGTCTCATGGAACTGCACGATGGAAGCGTGGAGGCGCACAGTGAAGGCGCTGGCCAAGGCACCACCTTCTCCCTGGATTTTCCGCTTGCCTCGGCAAACAGGACGTACACAACAGTCCCAACGAAGAGCCTCGAAACAAGCAAGTCGTCCGACAAATGGCGGATCGTCCTGGTTGAAGACAACAAGGACATGCTCGAAACCCTTGAGGCCCTGCTGCATGCGGAAGGGCACCAAGTCGTGAGTGCCCGGGACGGACCCACTGGACTTGAGGCTATTAACCAGAGCCGTCCGGATTTGGTTATTTGCGATATTGGCTTGCCTGGCGCCATGGATGGCTACGCACTGGCTCGCGCCGTTCGAGCGTCCGATGATCCCGGGTTGTCCAAAATCTTTCTGGTTGCGCTGTCTGGCTACAGTCAGGACAGTGACCGCGAGCGATCACGGGAAAGCGGGTTCGACCTGCACCTGCTCAAGCCGCTGAACTTCGATGAACTTCGCAAGCTTCTCGCAAACACAACAATCAACGCACGACCGAAGCCACACTAATTGGTTTTCGCACCTCGGATGGTTCCGCCTATTTTGGCCGTGTATATCCAGTCGCTGTACCAATCGACTAAGTGCGCGCATCGAATCATAAAAGAACGCGAACGTCGCTACGCCGTTTGTAAGTTAAGTTCCCGTGCGATTACCTGCCGCGCCGACTCTAGAATGCAACAACAAACTGGGTATTTTTTGATCAGGCGCGTGCTAGTCAAGCTCATTCCCTTACTGCTAGTCGGTATTGGAGCCAATGCGCCGACAGCCGCAATGCTCTGTGGCACAATCGCCTTCAACAGTGCACTAGCGGCAAGTTTTGGGGCTTGTTTTAGACTACGGGATATAAGGCCGGGCCTGCCAATTTCCTGAAACAAAGCTAGACTAGCCGAGAGTCCAGGCCATAAAACCATAAAACCGGAGAAGGTATTCGATGAAAAAGGAAACCCAGCAGATACTGGCGTTCGGCTTTGGCGTTGTGTTTGTGATTGTTATGCTGGTCATCGCGCTGGTGACGCCGGAACCCAGCGTTTTTCAGTACCGCGTATTTCAGACTGTGCTCTCCCTGGCCGTTGCCGGCGTAGCCGCCATGATCCCCGGCTTTCTGCAAGTTAACATTTCCGGGTGGATACGGGCCGGAGGCGCATTGGGTGTATTCGCGGTCGTTTACTTCTATAGCCCGGCCGACCTGGTAGTTAAGCCGCCAGCGGAGCTCAAGGAACACGTCTTTACCGACCAAAAACCCACGGTTGTAGGCATCTACCCAAGCGATCTTTTTGGACCCAATCAAAAGAATGGCCTCCTTGCTGGCATAAACCATTTTTGCGATGGCAATGATATTGAGATTATGCACGTGGATTCTCAGTCCTACCAACAGCTAAAATCAGGCCTTTCACGCGAACTTGAAAACCAGCTGGGAAGTGTGTTGAAGGATGAAAATGTGTTTGCCATATCCGGCCCCTCGATCACCGAAATAACGCCCGTTGTTTTAAACACCAATAAAAGCACCAGGGGCGCGCCAATATTTGTTACCAGCGCGGCACCCAAAGCGTTTTTGGACTGGCAAACCCACAAACGGGATCTTCCGCTCTACCGCATCAGCACCGGCATAGATCGAAGAGGCCGAGAAATCTCCAGTTTTATAGAATCGCTGATAACCAACGACATTCCCATTTATTTCCTGGTGGAGAACGGGTCAGACAACCAAAAATCCTTTGGCGAATTGTTTCTAGCGGAGATATCCAACTACACGAACGACTTCTGGCGTCATGTTGCCGAAGGTAGGATCGACGTCAGACACTACGACAGGGGACGTTTTTCTGAAAGCTCCTACGAGCGCGATATATTTGACGGAAAGGGCGTTGTCTTCTTCCTGGGCGTGGGCACCGATTACCGATCAATTGTTAATAATTATTATAAGCTGGTCGGAGAATCTGATTCCAATTTACAAAGACCATTTTTAATCAGCTGGATGCACGCACATTCCATTAACTCGGACCTTAACGAAAGTGACTACTTGACTAACCATATTGTCGAGATTACCGACTTTGATTTGTCCGCCTATATGATTAGACCGAATGCGCACTACGTATTTCAGACCAACTTTGGTGAAATTAGTCCAGCTAACCGCGATGAGGCATTCAGCTTTGACGCCGCCATGCACATATGCAAGGCCTATAAGGAATTTACCAATTCTATCGACATACCCGCTGGAAAATACGTGCAATTCGACCAGCATGCCTTGTCGGAATTTTCGAAGATAATCGATTCAACCGAAACCGAGGGTGTTACGGGGGTGATCGCATTCAATGCCAATGGGGACAACCCGAAGGGTAAAATTGTTTTTTCGATGTTTCGAGATCTAAAGTGGACCGTGATCGATCCTAATGCACTTATGCAAACACTGAAGAGTGAATACGTTGCAACCTTGTCGGGTTAGCTATGAAAGCCAAGGACATAATCGTCTTATCCAACCAGGCAAAGGACGCCCCTGAAGTATTCTTGTCGCTACAGGGTGAAGGACCAGAGTCTGGCAGGCCCAGTGTATTCGTCAGGACCTCGGGCTGTAACCTGTATTGTTATTGGTGCGACACGCCCTACACCTGGAATTGGGAAGGTGTAAACTATGAGCATGAACTGAAGAAGAAGTACCAAAAATCAAACGAACAGTCAAAGCTTTCGTACGGCCAGCTGTCTGAGCTAATACAGGAATATAATTGTAACAACGTCGTTTTCACTGGCGGCGAACCGCTCGCTCAAATGGATAAAATTGCAGGGCTCTGCGAATTGCTGAACATCCATGGCGATTACACCTATGATGTAGAAACAAACGGCACAATAGCGCCAAGCGAGCATCTTGACAGCTATATAGACAAGTATGTTTGCTCGCCAAAACTGGCGAATTCACGCGTACCAAGCGACTTAAGGCTGAAAAAGGATGTGCTAAATTGGTTTGCCAGGTCCCCCAAGTCCTACTTCAAGTTTGTGGTTGAAAGCCAGGACGACGTGCTCGAAGTGATTGACATCGTCAAGGATTACAAGCTCAAGGCGGATCGCGTCTATTTAATGCCCAGGGCATTGGGCATTACGGAACTGAAAAAGAATGAAAAGTTTGTGAGTGAACAATGTCTGGAATACGGCTTTCGATTTGGCGACAGACTTCACCTGCGTTTATACGGCGAAGGCCGGGGAGTTTAAGGACATTACCCCCCTGTTTCCGTTAATAGCCTCGGTCGTTCTCAGCATGGTACTAACCACACGGCATATTTCTCAGCACCCTGCGAAGGGAATGGCTGCCATGCACCATTCAACTTTATAGTTCTGCTGTAGTAATCATTTGGGGTTTCATATGGTCACTCAAACCCAGCAAACACCGCTTTCCTCGAGCTTACCATTGCCTCTGTTGCTGTATGGCACGGTAGCAGCCATTGGCTTGGCGTTGGGGCTTTGGCAGTACAGTGCCAACGGCTGGACCGAGGAGGGAACACAGTTATTTACCCGTTATACCGCGAGGGTATCTTTTCTGATGTTCCTGCTGGTGTTTGTAGCGCGTCCGGTGTTTGTACTTTGGCCATCGCCAACCACCGTCGCAATGGTTCGCCAGCGGCGTCATTTCGGGCTGGCCTTTGGCTTGGCGCACGGCATCCATTTGTTGGGGATTATTTCTTACCTATGGATTATCGGTAGCGTATTGGAGGCAAGCGATGCGGTGCCTGCGTTCGGTTATCTGATGGTCGGGTTAATGGCGATTACTTCCAACAATTGGTCGGTTCGAACACTGGGTAGGGGCTGGAAGGTACTGCACAAGTTCGGGCTTTATGTGATATTTGCTATTTTTTTTCTCGCCTATGCCGGTCGCCTGTTCGGCGCTTATGATGATGTGCCGGAGGCTGCCGTCGCCATGGGCGCCAAGGCAATCTATGCAGGCTTGTTTGCACTGGCTGTTATTGCCCTGGGATTACGCGTGGCCGCGTTTTTCAAAACGCGTTTGACGCCGCGTCGATAATCACATTCTCTGGTGACTGGGAACGGACTTTAACATGGTGCGCAAGGCACCCAGGTCCACCGGTTTGACCAGGTGGTGATCGATGCCCGCTTCCCGCGAGCGCTGCCGATCTTCCTCCTGGCCCCAGCCGGTGAGCGCTGTAATTACGGTAGAGTGGCCCCGGGGATCGGACCGAAGGCGGCGCGCGACTTCATAGCCGTCCAATTCCGGCATTCCCAGGTCCAGCAAGATCAGATCCGGATGAATTTGTCCCGCCAGGGATAAGCCTTCGCGACCGCTGTAGGCGACCTGCACATCATTGCCAATCATCCGCAACATCATGGCCAACGCCTCCGCGGCGTCTGCATTGTCGTCTACCACCAGAATTCGGTGTGAACCGACCCCATTGTCCTGTTCAACAGTTGGTCGCGTTTCGCTTATCGGCTCGGGATTGACGATGCCCGGCAACCGGACAACAAACTCGCTGCCTTTACCCGGCCCTTCACTACGGGCCGCGACGCTACCGCCGTGGAGCTCCACCAGTGTGCGTACCAATGACAAACCCACACCCAAGCCGCCGCGGCTACGGGCCATGGAATTGTCCACCTGGGTAAATGCATCAAAAATACTGTTCAACATCTCGGCGGGAATACCGGTGCCACTATCACGCACCGCGACTACAACGTCTTTCCCATTTGCTTGCGCCGTAAGCCAGACCTTTCCGTTAGGGTCGGTATATTTAGCGGCATTATTCAGCAGGTTTGAGAAAACCTGGGCCAGCCGTGCCGAATCCGCTTCCACCACGACCGGCGCGGGCGGTACGCTGACAATCAACGATACGCAGCTTGCATCAATCAGCGGGCGGCTACCCTCGATGGCGTTGCTGATAATGCTTTGCAGGGTGGCGCGGGTCGGCTGGATGCGCACCTTGCCCTGGGTGATGCGGGAGACGTCCAGCAAGTCATCGACCAGGCGCACCATCTGCTGCATTTGCCGATCCATCAGTTCCAGCAGACGTTCGGACACCTTGCTCTTGGGCTTGCCGTGCGACATCCGCAGTATTTCCAGGCCGCTGCGAATGGGTGCCAAGGGGTTGCGGAGCTCGTGGGCAAGCACGGCCAAAAATTCATTTTTGCGGTGATCCGCCTGCGTGAGTTCCGCCTGTTTGCGAACATGGTCCGTGATGTCCGTGAATACCGCGGCCACGTGGTGATCCTCCGGCGCATCAATGCGGAAGGCGTAGACATCGTACCAGCGGTTCAACCGGCGCGCTTCATTGACGTATCGCCGGGGCTCACCCGTGAGGGCAACCTGCGCATTGATATCGAACCAGTATTGCTCCAGATCGGGAACCAATTCCCGTTGGCGCTTGCCAACAACGTTGCCAACGCCAGCCTGCTTCTCAAAGGCTGGATTCGCTTGTAAGTAACGCAAATCGATGACGTCGCCCTCGAACAGGACTTCCATGACGCAAAAGCCCTCGTCGATAGAAGTGAAAAGCGTTCGATACCGTTCCTCCGATTTAAGCAAGGCCGCCTCGACTTTATGGCGCTCGGTCAGGTCAACCGTTACCGCCAATATCACCTCCGGACGGCCGTGCTCATCGTCGAGCCTGGAAATACTGCTATTGGCGAAAACAATTCCACCATCGGAGCGCAGGTAGCGCTTATCAAGCGAGGCTGGAACACCTGTCTTAATCAACCTGGCCAGCGACCGTTCGGTATGGGCAATATCATCGGGATGGGTCACGTCCACCGCGTTCATCGTTAGCAGTTCTTCACGGCTGCGCCCCACCAGCTTGCAGAGTTCGTCATTAACGCGCAGAAACTTGCCTTCCACCGACAATTCACACAGGCTCACCGGCGCATGGGCGAAGATTGCCGCCAGACGCGCCTCGCTGTTGCGCAGCGCTTGTTCAGCACGCTTACGCTCGCTAATATCAACCACAACCGAAACGCAACGCCGGGAAGGATCGTCCGACTGGCCGATCCAATTCGCATAGACAAGAACCCAGACAACAGAATCGTCGGGGCACAGGTAGCGCATCTCAACCCCGAAGGGCCGACCATTGCGCATGGTGGAATCGGTAAAGCCCAGGTTTTTTGACCGATCATCCGGATGGGTTACATCAGTGAGGGTGAGCTTGCCGATGAGTTGTTCACGGCTACGGCCAAGTAATTCGCAGTAACGGTCACTGGCGTAGGTGTAAATGCCATTGGCATCCGTTTCACAAACGCCCGCGCCAGCCGCCGCCAAAAAAGTGCGATAGCTTTCCCGGTCCATGTGGTCGTGTTGTCCGTGCGGCCTGTCTGACGGCATTACGGATGTCCTGCTTGCGATGCCGGTATTCGTTGAGCTGTCGGTACAACACAGTCATTCGTCGCTCAAACCCTATCCATCATGCGCGCCACTTGGGACTTCGGTTTTAATTCGGCGCTAGTGTGTCTAGAATTGACAGCAGATAACGGGAGTAACTCCCTCGAGACGACTGGTTAGGCGCCATAAGACTGCGGCCACCGCCGGCAAATTGCAGACCAGCTCGTGGCTAACCTGGCAATACTTTAAGCAGCGACCGCAAAGTTTCCGACTTGAATTCGCGCCGATAAAGTATCGGTACAATCAAGGTTGAAAGAAACATAAACACCCAGGCATTCACAAACCAGCCCAGCACAGCCATGCTGAAATAATAGGTTCGCAGGCCGTTGTTGAAGTTTCCTCCGGCCTTGGAAGCCATCCTGGCAATACTTTCAACGACCTGGGAAGACTCTCCCGTTTCCGAAGGCTGTTCCACCTTTGCACCGCCCAACATCACGGCTACAAAACCGTACTGACGCAAGCTCCAGGTGAATTTGAAGAAGGCGTAAACGAAGAGGATGATAAGCAGCAGAATTTTCAGCTCCCACTCGCCGCGCTGAGCCGGCTCGGAGAAGGGGACCTCGTCAAGGAGCAGGGTCATGGTATCGGAGGAGCCCAGAATGGTTACCAGACCTGCCAAAATCAACAAGGTACTGGAGGCAAAGAAACTGACATTGCGTTCCAGATTGGCGATGATATTGGTGTCGGCAATCCGATTGTCCCGCGTTAGCGCCATGCGAATCCATTCGCGGCGGTGGCGGTGCATGGCGAACGCCAAGGTGGGGTGCTTGCGGCTTTTAAGCTTGGTGTATTGAAAGTAGCCGCGATAGCAGATCAGGAACCAAGCAACCGCGATAAGATTTACCGTGTTCAACTCGAAGAAGCTGAACACTTCAGAAACGCTCACGAGCCTGGAAGCCTAAGCTGAACCAAGGGCACTGCTTACTCCGGCTTTTGGAACACGAGAAAAAAGCGATCCGTTTGCCCCGTTACCGACTCATGGCCCACTTCCTGGGTGAGATCGTCGTTTTCACGCAGAAACATATCCGAGGCCTTTTCCAACTGGAAGCCGGCGGCCTGCACTTCCAAAATCACTTGCACGGGATCTTCGCGGCGGCCGAGAATACGGGTCTCCGGCTGCATATGGCGGCGAGTGTGGTCGATGATGACGTAGCGGCCGCCGGGTTTTAGCGCGTCGAAGGCCGTTTTGTTCAAACGCGTTTTGTCCTCGGCATTGAAATTGTGGTATTCGCGGATATTAAGAAACAAATCAGCGTCGTTAACCTCCAGGTTCAATTCACCCAGCTCATAGCGGCCCTCGGCGCGGTTATAGCGGGTGTCGATAGTGACTTTGTGGGTGTTCTTGAATACGGGATTATCCAGCAGATCACCCCAGCGCTGGAAAGTCCCGGCCGAATCCAGCAGATACAGTTGACCTTTTTCGGCCAGAACCGGAGCGAGGAGTTTGGTGTACCAGGCCTGCCCCGCCGGCAAAAATTCGACGACGGTCATGTCCTCTTGCAAGCCCATGAAATCAATGGCCCGAATCGGGTCGCGGTTGGCGTCGCGAGCGACTTCGGCCTCGGTGCGGTAGTCCATTTGCATGGCCGCGGCGACCTTCTGTTGCACGTCCTGGGCGGAGGTGAAAGCACAGAGAAGGCTTAGCAGTGCGGCAGTGCCGATGATGGTTAGTCGTTTATTCATGGTATTCCCCGTTGTTGTCAGTTTGACTCGAAAGCCTGATTGATTTTTATCTCAAGCGCTTCAATACGCTCATTTGCAGTGGAAATTTTACCAATTCTATCACGCGGCGCCTCGTTCACTGAATTTCAACAGCCGCGCTATCGGCCGCTGACTCACCTGACCTTTGCGCGTGATCCGTCAGTAGCGCCGCTATATCGTTGCGGCCAATAGCCCTGGCAAAATCAACCGGGGATTGGCCATCAAGCTCAAAATTGGGCGACACACCCTCCGCCAGCAGATAAGCGACGACATCGGTATCGCACTCGGCATAAATACAGCGCGCGAGAAGGTTCCGCCCCTCGCCATCGCGACTGTGGAGGTCACTACCTCGGGATTTCAGTTGCTTGATTACCTCCAGGTTCATGCCATATTCGATGGCATCAATCAGCAACCGCGGCGTTGTTTGCTTGCCCTCGCTGGCATCCAGGACAATGGCGGCCAAAATCGAATTGCCGGACCGAATCGCCGCCGACAGTGGGGTTTCGCCGTAGTCATCTTCGATTGACACGTTGGCGCCGTGGCGGATCAAAGCTTGCGCCAGCTCCAGTTGTTCCCACTGTACCGCCAGCAGCAGCGGCGTTGTGCCATCCTCGTCCTGGAAATCGATATGGGCTCCTCGGCCCAGGTATTTCGGAACGTCCTCCGGTGCAAGAGCATCGTCGTAAAGTTTCAGGTACAAGCTTTTCTCCCCATAAGCGTCGGGAAGAGTGTATGAAAAGCCGACCACGATTATGCCCGCAACCAAATAGGAAAATCCCGTTTTGAGTGAATGCCAGGCCTTGCGGATATAGCGGCCTTTCAGATTCCAGCGGACAATTTTGGGAGGTGTTCGCATACGCCGTACCAGGCTGTAGAGGCTGATCAGTATCCACGCCCCGCCGACGATAATGGCCACCCAGCGCCACTTATCGAAATAGAAATAACTGGCCACGAACGCCACCAGAAGACTTAGCAAGGGGCTGAATACGGCCGATGCAATGGACTGTTGGTATTCGGATTTTTCAAAGCCCTCTGGCAAAACAATGCCAAAAACCTTTTCACACTCATATTTTGCGGCTAGGTCGGCGAAATAGATGGTTTCCGTGTCTATGTCCTTGCCGCTTTTGTAACTGACCTCAATATCGGTGTCGGTACTGCGGCTGACGACACTCTGGATTTGGTTGAATCGGATTGCCTCTATGTTGTCAGCGCCGAAGATGCTGCTGGGCGTTTCCTTGTTTTTGAGTTGCGCTTCGGCGGAGTCATAGTGTTCGGCATCGCATGACGCTACAACGATCGAATTAGCCATCACAACCACAACGTTGTCCCGCTGCGAGCTCCTATCCAGCCAGTATTTCATGTCCCATTCCTTTTTCCATGCTTTATTATAGTCACATTGTTATAGTCAAGTTGTTATAGTCACATTAATGCATCGCTTATTTCACGCACGTGCCCAACCGCGCACTGCGAAGTCAGCAAGACAGCAATTCTCCGGGCGCGGAGATAGAACAGTAAGAGGGTTGGCGCGGGCGGTCAAGTCCCGACCAAATGACTGCTACCGATTCCATGCATCTCTACTGCTAGACTTGCCAATGACCGGCAGATGAAGAGACTTAGGAGCGAGGATCACAAATAGTGCAACTTGTTGATACTTGTAGCTATATCTAGGGAGTCCGCCGATTGGGACCACCGCCGGCCACTCGAAATCGCCAATAGGGGATGACTGGCGGCGAAACCTTAGAAATCAATAAAATTCTTTTTGCTTTCCTTCTTGGCTTTCTTGGCCGCTTTCTTCTCCTTGGGGTTTAACAGGGATTTCTTTTTCGATTCTTTATTACTTTTTTGTTCCTTGCTCATGGCAGGGCTCCTGCTGACTGACAGATTGCTTTGGAATTAAAGATTACCACAAAAAGTCTTCCTAAATCCGAACATTCACAGCTCGGCTGACTGCCTGTGCGGTAGTCCCCGTGAGTGGCGCCTGCCGTTTAGAATTGAGCCGAGCCAGGATGCACGAACCCACCAATCGTAGGTGAATATCAGAGGGATAAAGGTAAGTACGATAATTAATGGAAGCTTGATCAGCCAGTGCAGCTCCCAGTCCATAAAAAGGGCTTGCAAAACCATGACCAGAGGAATGTGCATGAGGTAGATCCAATAGGATGCGTCAGCCAGGTAGCGGACCAGCGGATTTTCCCCGCTAAACAGCACAATGCCGCCGCCGATAAAGGCGAAACTCAATGCCACGAGTGCCAGGCCGTAGAGGCCTGCGTACACGGGCTTAAGCGCCGGATCAAGCGGCATCAGGAACTCGGTTTTCAAACCGGCAATAAACAAACAGCCCACTGTGGCACCACAACCGATTGCCAGGTTGGTCATCCAGCGCCGTCGAATGGCCGCCAGCAGGTGTCGTTGCCTGTCCAATAGCCAGCCGAGGCCAAAAACATAAAAGTAGATCAGCAAAGACTGCCATATCGGCAGTTCCAAATATTCCTGGGTCCGGACACCTTCCCAGGCAACCCATTGGGGAGTCACATAGAGCAATATCGCAACCGGAGGTGTTAATACAATGACCACCCATGGCGCATTTGCGACGCGGGCGAACTGGCTATCGACGAAAATACGCAACTTTCTGGTTTTGTCGAACCGCACGATCGCGCCTCGAAAGAACAACATCATAGCGTAGAGCCAAACGAGTTCGTAGAGAAACCACAGGTGAGCCAATGGAATGCCTGCGGGAGAGGTAACTTGCTCGGGCGGTTCAAAGCCAGTCTTGGCTACCGCCCATATTATGGCGCCAGTCATGGCCACAAAAAGAGGCCCCCAGAAGCCAACCAGCGGCAGAACGATACGTTTGGCCCGATCCTTTAGAAAGACCTTCATTCCGCGACGATGAAATACCAGATGGGCAAAAAATCCGGCGACAAGAAAGAAAGTGGCCATTCGAAAAATGTGGATCACGTAGTAGATAAGACCCGCGGGTTCGCTGGCGCCAACGTCAATAATCGGCCAGCCGGCCGCAGCCAGCCCCGGTAGAAACGACATGGTTGCGTGCAGTACGATACCCAGTAGCAGCGCAATGCCGCGCACGGCGTCGAGGGCGTGTAGTCGTTCCTGTTGCGAGCTTTGCTTAGGCCCTTCGGCCATGAAAGGAGATTCCTTCTTCATGCGAGTTGCGGCAGTAGAAAGTTGGGTGATTGGATTCAGTTATTCCGTTCCGCCAGCAAACTGACTTGCAGCTCAAGTCGTTTTATCTCCCGAATCACGTTGGCATTGCCAACATGATTGTAGTGCATTAACTTGGTAAATCCTACGCCGAAAAACATGCAGATAAAGCCGATAGCGGCCAGCTCCCGCACCTGTGGATCGGTGGTTGTAAAATACCAGTAGGTACACAACCCCAACAATACGCCGGCGATAATACCGCTAACCGCCGTAAGAATCATGAACACGCGCCATTCGCCACGAAAACTCCGAGTGAACTGGATAAAAAGGTTGGGTTCCTTATAGGCCTCCAGCAGCTCACGATCTTCAGCTTTCAAGGCTTTCAATATGCGATCATCTAAGTCATTCATTGCCATCTCCTTCGATAAACTCTTTCAATTTCTGCCTGGCATTAAACAAACGGGATTTTGCGGTTCCCAGCGGTATATCCGTGATTTGTGCGATTTCATTCAGCGTAAACCCCTCCAAATAAAAGAGACGTATGGCGTGATAATGCTCACTGTCCAACGCATACAAGGCCGCGCGCAACAGGCTATCTTCCTCGCATAGGGTCGCCGGTTCCTCCACTTGCATTAATACTGCATCGTCGCGCCGTTGACGCTGTTGTCTACCGACCCAGTTGCAGCCATTTCGGTGCAGAATCTGGTAAGCCCATTTCGGGAAGGCCGCTGGGTCTTTCAGCTTTTTCAGGTTGCTCGCGATGGCCAGCATCGTATCCTGAGCCACATCCGCGGCGCCCTCTCGGTCCCCAAGCTGGCGCTGGGCGTAGGCGATCAGCCGCGGCTGCCAGCGTTGCAACAGGCGCTGAAATGCCTTGGCGTCGCCAGCCTGGCTGCAGGCCACTAACCATTCATCGAGTATTTGCTGCGGACGCCGTTGCATCGATTCCTCTTTAATCAGAGGTCCTTGCGAAGGGAGAAAAGGTTCACGAAGAAGTCGTGCAGGTTATAATCATTTATAGTCCCAATGTCGTGTTCAACTGATAGGTTCCCCTGGCCCACTCGATTGTAACAGTCGGACGAGGCAACAGTCAGAGACCTTACTCTGGTTACGAGATCCTGGTTGCGAGGTGCCCGAATGCTGAATACACGATTGACGCCCCCAAATTGGCCTGCAACAGTGGCTATTCTTGCGGCACTTTTCCCGTCCTCGGCGGTAAGCTCTGAAGGCAGCGCGCACGCCCAGCCTTGGGAGTTGCGTGCGCAGTATTGGGAGGACCTCAAACTCGACCCGGTGGTGCGGAACGATAGAGATCTGCCCAAGGAAGAGGTGCCCCGCAATGAATATTTTGTCGGCTATACCTGGCAATACGACGAGAATATGGTGGCTGCGTCCTACGCCCATCACCCGGTATTGATCCGTCGCGGGGAACCTGGCCACAACGGTTATTTTCACCAACTGGATATACGTTACCAGGCCAAGTATGGCGCGACGCGCCTAAGCGTGAGCGCTGGCATTCACGGCTCGTCCAATATGTTCAAGCATGGCGATTTCCACGGTGAGGCACTGGTGGGCGGGTTTGCCGCTACGCATTCGCTCGACGAAGATCTGGGCATCGGCCTGAACGGCGATTATCGCTTCGGCCACTTTCAAGTTTATCCCACAGTGCGATGGACGCTACCGATTTCAGTTGCTGGTGTAGTTGTGGCGAACTTGCCTGTCGCCGTGCATTGGCATGGCGCCGGCGAACACTGGCGAGTGGGTGTGGAGCGATACGGAGAAAAATGGGCGGCACTGGATCGCGAACGAAAAACAGATTCCGCATTTTATTTGAACGAGTGGCGTTTCAGTGCGCGCTGGACCTCGCCAGCTTTCAAGAACAGCATGGCCATCGAGCTGGGTGCGGGTATAAGCTTCGACACCGAAGTACATCATTTGGATTTAGCCACCGGCTGGGTCGTAGATGAATTGGATTCCGCTGCTTTCGTTTTGCTCGGCTTAAAATTTTAAAGCCCCTGCCTTAACTCCGTCTAATTCGTTCCGAGCTGTCACTGTCCGCAGTGAAGTGCCCGTGCTCTTGGCCAATCGGGAAGGCCGCACCGTCCCAATTGCCACGCCATCGTTTTCGCCAATTCTTGCCCGTATGCGTCTTTTTTTCCTTGATTTCCCAGACGTTTGCAAATGCGCTGCAAGCCACGGTCAGTTTCTGCGCTCTCACCGTGCATAGTCCCCATTTTTTCGCAATGGGCGGAATAAACCGTGGGCTGAGTCGTTAATGGGATGAAACCAACCAGGAGGATTCAACCATGCTTAAATCTAAACTTTACCTTGCCAACGGATCAATCACCGGCGCTTGTTGCCTGGCCCTGATCATGGGGATATCCACTGGCTCGGGCGTCAACGCGCAGTCCACTGTGAGTTCCGATGCAGAGCTGGAGGCCAAGGCATCGGCCAACGCCAGTAACAAGCGGTCAATCAGTACCGACCTGCAACACAGCGGTGAGGCGGCTACATCCTCTTCACTATCGCTGGAAGGACGCCGCGCCGAGGGCAGCACCTCAGCACAAGCTTCTACTGGATCTACCGGACCCAGCGGCAACGCCTCGGTGACTGCCGGAGCCAATGCCAACGCGGATAGCGATGTCATTGGTAGTACCCAAAACCGCGTCCAACTGCAGGCCGAGCGGGCCCAATCCATTGCGGTCCGAGCCGGCAACCACGCCGCAACCCAAGCGGAACAGAGCACACAAGCCGGGATCAAGGCGGCTGCCGATGCCTCGGCGGAAGTCGAAGGCCAAGCAACAGCCGCTGCCGATGCGAGCACGAGTTCCGCGGCCGAGCTCGCCAGTGATGTGGAAACCAATGTTGTGTCCGAAGTCGGTGGCACTGTTAGCGAAACCGTTGATAGCGCGGTGGCACAAACCGCGGAGGCGGCGGTTGAAGCGGAGGTATCGCAACAAGTCGACGCGGCAATCAATGACGAAATTCGCTCAAGCGTCCAGGCCACCGTTGAGAGCACCGTGGAAGCAGGCTTGGATAGCAGCTTGCTCGGCGACCTGTAAAAACTTTCGTCAACACCCATCCTTTGGCCGGCGTTTCGTCGGCCCTTTTTTGAATTCGGGAGTCAATGCCATGAAAACTCATCGATTCTTTACTGCCCTCCTGATCGGTTCGTCTTGCGTGTCGATTTGCTCAACGGCCCTGGCTGATACATTCGGTGCGGATTTCAAAGCGAAAGGAGGGCTCGAATACGACAGCAATCTCAACGTCACGGAATTGGACAGGGTGACTGAAGCTTCCGACACGGCGAGGGTTTTGGATGCGCGCCTCTCCGGCGATTTCGAGCCCACGGACAAGCTGAGCTTTAAAGCAAGCTACGGCTATAGTGAAAAGGACTATCGCGATCACGATGGTTTCGACCAGATTATCCAAACCCTGTCCGGGGACGCGAGTTACGATTTCAGCCTGTTGACCCTGGGCACCAGTTATCACCTGGCCGATGCCGAACTCGGATCGGACCCTTTCCTGGAGCTGACTCAGCGCAGCTTGTATGCGGGCAAGTTGGTCGACGGCAATATTTACTTGCGGGCAGCGGCTAATCGTAAGCAGAAAACGTTCGACAACAATCCGAATCGCAATGCCGAGGCCGACGGCGTGGATGCGGACCTGTTCGTTTTCTTTAACGGCGCCAATCGTTTTATATCGTTTGGCCTAATCAGGGAAGACGAAGATGCGCGCGCTGATGTTTTCGACCACAAAGCCTACGGTTTTCGCGGTCGCTTTTCCAACAGGTTCGTTCTGCTCGGCAAGGACAGCAGAGTACAGCTGGCCTGGCGTCATATGCGGCGGGATTATGCCAATGTTGATCCACAAATAGGTGATCGGCGTCAGGATATTCGCCGCACCGCCGAAGCCAGCTGGCAACTGGATCTAACCTCCTTTCTCTCCGCCATTGGCAAACTCGAATACGGCAACCACGAGTCAAACCTTGCCAGCGCGGACTACGACGAGGCCCTCGCCTCGATCATGCTCCAAGCAACCTTTTAAGCCCCTCCCCGCTGCTTACCCCAAGTGGAAGCAGCGGCTTTTTTCTACCCCCCTTTCACTACTTACTTTTCCCTTTGCCTTTTTCACTATTAACATTTCACACTTCATCAGTTTGTCCCCGCAATGCGCGGCTGGACGGGTACTGTTTCTGCGTTCAATGGGCCATCTCGGTGTCCTGTCTGACTAGTTCGCATCATTTCAGAGCCTAAATCAGGCGCTAGTACAAGGCGCACTCCGCCGGGAATAGTGGGGCTATTTCCAAGGAGTGCAACGCCGTAATAGCGCCTGATTTAGGCTCCCGAAGGGCGCGCCATACAAGGCCTCTGGCGGTGTTGCGGTTCTTGTAAAGGGCTACGGCCATTCACTGCGAACCGCGCCTTGCCAGACGCCTTGATATGGTGCGCTGAAATAATACGAACTAGTCAGACAGGACACTAGCCCCGTCCCGCTGCTGTCCGTGCAGCTATTCACTCCGAAACAGTACCCGTCCAGCCGCACAAAGCTGCATCGTGCCAATGCCGACACAAATTCGCATTTGATCTTTGAACTATTTACGATTCACCATTCACTATTCACTTGTCATCTCACGTCTCACGTCTCACGTCTCACGTCTCACGTCTCACGTCTCACGTCTCACCATTCACTGTTCCCTGTTCCCTGTCACCTGTTCCCTGTTCACTGCAACAACCCATACCCAAACACCGAATCGCGCCCAGCGTCCCCCAAATCCACGGCTTTGTTGGCAAGCGCCTGCATCGCCTCACTGACGCGTCCGCCATTTGCCAACAGTTCACAAGCCGCAAAGGCGGATACTACCGGGGCAGCCATGGACGTACCGCTCTCGCGACCAAAGACGCCACCGCTGCGAGCGGTCAATACGGAAACCCCGTGGGCCGCAAAATCCACATGGTCGCCCCGGTTTGCCCAGCGGTAAATACGCTGTTTGCCGTCCACCGCGGTGGCGGCAATGACGCCGTCATAGGCGGCGGGATACAAGGGAGGGGCCGCCGGACCTTGGTTGCCGGCGGCAGCCACGATTACCTTGCCTTGATTGGTTAATCTCGCAATGACAGCCGCCAAAATGCGGTTATCCGGCCCCGCCAGGCTCAGGTTAACAACACTCACATCTTGCTGGACCAACCAATTCAGGCCTCGGACCAGG
This sequence comes from Cellvibrionaceae bacterium, assembly GCA_040880205.1. Taxonomy (GTDB): domain Bacteria; phylum Pseudomonadota; class Gammaproteobacteria; order Pseudomonadales; family Cellvibrionaceae; genus WACF01. Next base: position 31,551 of record JBBDIU010000168.1, on the reverse strand, counting down.
TGCATCATGGTGGCGCCTTGGGCGTACTGAGTGCGCGCATAAAACACCGAGGCGTTGTATAGCGTCGCTTGCGGCAGTCGCGGCGGCAGCTTGCCATCCTCGGCCACCAATAGTCCGGCCACGGCCGTACCATGGGCGTGGGGCTGTTCAATTTGCTCTTCCAGAAAGCTGCGCTCAATGATGGTGCTGGAGACGAAGGCCGGGTGATCGGTCTGAATTGCCGTATCCACCATGCCGATCTTTAGCGGTCGGTCGCAAACGGGCCGGCGCGGCGCCGTTTCGGGCGAAGCGTCTGGGGCGGCGGCATTTTGCGGGTTGTAAATGTGGTTGCGATCCAGACGATCGACCAACGGGGCGGGAAGCACTTGCCGGAGAGCATCGCGCGAGTTGAGCTGATCGGGAACACGAAAACGCAGCAGACTCAGACCGAGGTCGGCGAAATCGGTTTGATCCAGTATCTCGATATCTGGCTGCTGAAGGCTCGGAAGTTCGCCGGGCTGGAGCATCACCAACCACTGCCGGTCCACCGCGCGCCAGCCATCTTCGACTTCCACATCGACAAAGGCCGTTGCCCCGTTTAGGTCTAAAATGGGCAGCTGACGGGGCAGCGCCAGCAACGGATCCAAATTTTCGGTCACGGACTGGGTATCAACGGTTTCCAGGGCGTCCTGTGCGCGCTCCCTCACCCGCTGTTCCACGCGCTCCGTGACTCGTTCCACCCCTCGTTCCACCTGTCGGGTAACCGGTTCGACTTGATCGAGTACCGGTGGTGGATTCAGTATTTGCGCCTCGGCACCCGCCTGAAAGACGAGCAACAACAGGATGCCTCGAGTAAATCCCGCGATATTCTCCAGGTAATGTGTGATCCGGCTCACAACAAAAACGAATGAATTGGGACTCATATGATCGACACTCCCGACAAAATAGCCGTATACCCGCCATCTACAATTAATGCTGTTACTTTAGATACGTTTGGGCTGGTATAAAATTCCCTTCCGCCGGGAATAAAGTCCGGGCTGGTTCGTCTTCCGGGTGTAACAGAGAGAATTCCTATGATTAAGAACGAACTGACATCCTTGGTACCCATGATACGGCGCTTTGCCTACTCGCTGACAGGGTCAATGCCGGATGCCGACGATCTGTTACAAAACACCATTGAGCGGGTGTTAAGTCGGCGCGTACCGGACGATGTGGAACTGACCAAATGGGTATTCCGGGTATGCCGCAATCTGTGGATTGATGAGTTTCGGTCACGCAAGGTGCGGCAAATTGCCGCTCAGCAGCCGGAGCTAAGCGCCGACCAGATTGTTGATGGTGAGAACGCGATCCACAGCGAAATGGAGCTCGACCGGGTAAACCTGGCAATGGAGCAACTGCCCAGCGACCAGCGTTCCATTCTGTCTCTGGTGGCAATTCAGGGCATGTCCTACAAGGAAGTGGCGGAGACTTTGGAGATTCCCATGGGCACCGTCATGAGCCGATTGGCCCGCGCCCGTACAGCTTTGTGTCACCACTTGAACGCAGCACCAAAGAGGATAAGCGCATGAAAATCAACGATGACGTACTGTCCGCATTTTTGGACGCCGAATTATCGGACGCCGAGATGAAAACCGTGCGCGAAAAACTGGCGGAAGATCAGACGCTCAGCGACCGTCTGGCTGAATTGAGCGCCGTCGACGACCAGGTTGCCGCACGCTACGCGGAGATTGACGCGCGCCCGTTGCCTGAATCCGTTAGCGCCATGCTGGCAAGCGAGGAAGCGCATTCGGCGAAAGTGATTGCCTTCCCCTTGTGGCGGCGTGCACAGCGGGGATTGCAGGAGCAGTTGCAACAGCACGCCGGCATGGCCGCCGCCCTTGCCCTGGCGATTGGCCTCGGTGCGGGGCAATTGTTCCCGAGCGCGGGTAGCGGCGGAAATAATGAATGGTCGGCAGTAGCCCAGGGCCTGGAAAATACGCCTAGCGGTGTTACCGCGGCGCTGGATAATGGCAATCAACTCACACCGCGACTCAGCTTTGTCAATCAGCAGGGGCTGTATTGTCGGCAGTTCCAATTGCGCGAAAGTAGTCGTGCCTCGGAAAACATCGCTTGTCGCGCGGCCGAGAATGGCGATTCAGGTTCCTGGCAATTGGCCGCCAGTATTCAACTGGCCGCCATTCAGCGCCCCGGCAACTACCAAACGGCGAGCGGTGGCTCGCGGCTGGACAGTGCCCTCGACGAAATGATGGATGGCGAAGCATTTGACGCGAATGCGGAGAAAGCCCTAATCGCCGAACATTGGGTTAACCGCTGATAACACTAACAACAATGAACTTATTAAGTCGTAAACTGGAGGTGTAAAATGAAAATTGTTTATTTAGCCCTCTTTGCCACACTACTGGTATCAGCCTGTGCATCACAACCCGCCTATAAACCGGCGAACGGATCCGGTTACGGCTACAAGGAAAGCGAACTGGGTGAAAACCGCTACCGAGTACAATTCAAGGCACGCGGCGAGTCCCGTGACAAGGCCATGGATTACGCGCTATTGCGCTCAGCGGAGTTGACTATACTCAAGGGTTACGACTGGTTTGTGATTGTCGACCGCGAAACCGTAATGGACCGAGAACAGTCCACAATGGAAACGGGAATGAGGCAGGAGCGCATCGTGACACGCGACTGCGGACTGCTGAATTGTACCACCAGGTCGCACACAGTTCCTTCCTACAGCGTTGGCGCCAGCACCGGACCGCGCAGCGAAACCGAAACCATTCTGGAAATTCGCATGGGCAAGGGCGTCAGACCGTCCACGGGCGACAGTTACGACGCGCTGGAAACCAGGGACAGTTTGCAGTCGCGCACTGGCGTTTAGCATCGGTGCATCAGCAATCAACCCCCGGCAAAAACCGGGGGTTTTCTTTTTGCGAGCCGCTCGAGGCGTTGCTGCCGGAGTCGGATCGGTTCCTCGAGAACCCTGTCAGGCCAGGGGATCGTAAGAACCAAAGGACCAGACGTGACCTTCAGGATCCTTGCAAGCATAGTTGCGACCACCGTAGTCCTGATCAGCGGGCTTCACGATTATTTCCGCCCCGGCTTTGCGCGCCTGTTCGCAATGAGCATCCACGTCCTCGACAATCACATAGGCGCCGCCGGTATTCACCCCAGCTTCCTTGGCCGGACGCACGTATTGGCCCCATTCATCATCCCGGGCGCTGCCAAGCATGATCATGCCGCGGCCATCGCCAAACGTCAGTTGCGCGTGGGCAATGCCCCCTTCGCCATCGGGCACCACCATGTGTTCGCTAAAACCAAAGGCCTTGATTAGAAAATCGATGGCCGACGGTGCGTCGCGATAGCGAAAGGTGGGTATGACGGGAATTTGCGCTGTGCTCATTGTTTAATCCTCATCGGTGCATTTGTCGCACAAGGTACGACAACACACAGGCTTAAGGTCGAGAACGTGAAGGCCTCGCAAACGTGTCAACAGCCTGCTAGACCGTGTAGCCTTCCTTGCTCAGCGGCATGCTGCGAACGCGATGCCCGGTGGCCGCGAAAATGGCGTTGCCAATGGCTGGCGGCAAGGGCGGCAGGCCCGGTTCACCAATGCCGGTGGGACTGTTGTCGGACTGGATAAAGTGCACTTCCACTTCAGGCGCGTTGCGGATATACATGGGAATGTAATTGTGGAAATTGCTTTGCTGCACGCGGCCGTTTTCCATGGTGATTTCCATGCCCAGCATGGTGGTGAGGCCATCGATAATGGCGCCTTCCACTTGCGCGGTGGCGCCGCTCATGTTGACCACGGGACCGATGTCCACGGCAGCGGTTACCTTGTGCACGGTCAGTTTTTTGTTGGCATCGACACTGACTTCGGCCACTTCCGCCACATGTCCGGCGTGACTGAAATGAAAGGCCAGGCCCAAACCGCGGCCTTGTGGCAGTTGCTTGCCCCAGCCGGCTTTTTCCGCCGCCAGCTTGATTACCGCACTGGCACGGCCGGTGTTAAGAGAACGGGTATTACCCGGTTCAAACCATTGGGGTTCGCCCATGATTTCCAGCAGGAATTCCAAATGGTCGCGACCGGCGGCGTGAGCCATTTCCGCGATGAAACTTTGCACCGCCCAGCCGGTAACGTTTGCGCCCGGTGCACGCCAGGGGCCGCACGGGGTTTTGGTTTCCATTAACGACATGGCGGCGCGGTAATTTTTTAGATTAAGCGCGGGAAATTCACTGGACGATAGGCGCGTACCGCTTTCCGGCTGACCGTCCCGCCCGACGCCGATAAGATGATTTTGCATCGCCACCAACTTACCGTTTTTATCCACCGCACCCTTCAGGGAAAAGAAGCCGCCGGCGCGGTAAAAATCGTGTTGAATATCATCTTCCCGCGACCAGGTCAGTTTCACCGGCGCCTGCATGCGCTTGGAAATAATCGCTGCTTCGGAGGAGAAATCCAGGCGGCCGCGGCGGCCAAAACCGCCGCCCATCCGGGTTTGATGCACGGTGACATTGCGTTCGGGAATATCCAAATAGCGCGGGCCGATGCCGTAAATGCGGCTCGGTGCCTGGGTGGGTGCCCAGATTTCAATGCTCGCCGCTTGCCCACCACTGGCCGGTTTGTAGTGGGCGGTGCAATTCATGGGCTCCATGCAGGCATGGGCCACATAGGGGTGGGTGTAAAAACTTTCCACCACCTTATTGTCCGCCTTGTTGAATTCACCATCCACATCGCCGCTGGCGACAATTTCCTGATCGCCTTTGCGCTTGGCCAGGGTACGAGCCTGCTTGTTGAGTTCAGTCCAACTGTCCTTGGATGCATTGCTTTCGTCCCAGTCTACTTTCAGCTGTTGCCGTGCCCGGAACGCCTCCCAAGTGGAGCGGGCGACAATTGCGACGCCGGATACCAGGCCGTTGGGGTCGTCCTCACCCTCGAGAACAAAAGCGTCCACAACTCCCGGCAAGGCTTTAACCTGTTCCAGATTGGCGCTTTTCACGGTGCCGTAAAAAGCCGGGCATTTTTCATAGACCGCGTGCAGCATGCCAGGCAGTTGCACGTCCACGCCGAACAGCGGCGCACCGGTGACAATAGCGGGGTTGTCGACACCGCTTACAGCCGTGCCCAACAGATAGAAATCCTTGCGCTCTTTCAGGCGCACCCCACTGGCGGCCGGCAATTTTTCCCTGGCGGCCTGGGTGACCAAGTCCGCGAAGCCGAGGCTGCGGCCGCTGGACTGATGAATGACGGCGTGGTTTTTGGTGATGAGTTCCGCCGCCGGCACGTCCATTTGCTTGGCGGCGGCGGCAACAAAGAGTGCGCGGGCAGTGGCGCCAACTTGGCGCATGGGCTCCCAGTTGCGCGGCGTGGAGGTGGAACCGCCAGCTCGTTGGGTGCCGTAGCGATCTTCGTTGACCGGCGCCTGAATCACGCTGACTTGATTCCAGTCCGCGCCCAGTTCCTCGGCGATAAGCATGGGAATGGACGTTTTAACCCCCTGACCCATCTCCGGCGTGTGCGAATACAAGGTAACGTGACCATCGACGCCAATGTGGACGAAGGCGTTCAGTTCAAGCTGATTCGCACCGGGGCGCTGGGTGCCAATGGGCGAAAACGCGCTGACCGGCAACGACAGCGCCACGGCAAAGCCGCCGCCGGCCACGCCACTCAGCTTGAGAAAGCGGCGGCGATTCATGCTGATACCGTCGGTTGAATGAGAACTGGCAATCGCTACTTCCACATCCTGAACGAGGGCCTGATTGGGGTTACGGGTATCCGCGGCGAAGGAAGAAGTCATGACAATACCTTTGGTGTGAAGTTATTGCTTTGAGGTAAGGCTATTCTATCGGCCTGCCAGGCTGATGCTGCTTGCCCTTTACTTTATAGAATTTGGCGGTCGATTATAAGGACTGGAGCACCGCTTTATCCGACCCAACCATGGTTTTACAGTTCCCAGGCTCGGCGACGGGGATACTGGAGCGGCAGTGGGAAACAGTGATTTGCACTGGCGATACGGTTCAGAGCCACGGAATGGCAGCATACCGCGAATTGCGTCAACCCATTCGCGAGCCATCGCAGCTTTCGGACCCATGCGCGAGCGAGCTTTGTATTGAGGCTACAAAAGCCGCGCCGGCGCGGAGCACCGGCGCGGGTAGGATATTTAGCCGCCGAAGAGTCCGCGTTGGGGTGCGGGTGGTTCCGGTGGCGTCCAGTCACCTTCGGCGATCTTTCCGCCCTTGGCCGAAACCGCCACCTCCATGATTTTGTCGGTGATGTTGGGCTCGTAGCCTTCGGTGTGACCTTTTTTCAGTTTTACCACGTCCGCTACGACCCGTCCGTCCTCACAATTGGGATATTGGTAAATAACGGAACGGCCCGATTTGGGGTAACCACCCCAGCCTTTCGAGCCGGGATCCTGGCGGGTGGAGTCCCAGACATAACCGGGCTTGGGGTCCAATACTTCCGGCACGGTCACTCGCGCATCGCAGGAATATTTTTCCGCCAGTGGCGATTCTTCGGTAGGCAGCTGTTCGTATTCACCGATGGCAAAAATAAAGGAGTAATCGCAATCACCGCCGGGGGGGCCCGATGCGGCTGGCCGCGAACGCGGGCGCTGAGTTGCGGTTTCCTCTCGTTCCTGACCACTGAGATAAACCGGCGGTTCGCGCAGCCCAAAAAATCCACTCCCTTCCGGCTGAATAGTGGATCCCACCCGTCCGCCGGACAGACTGATACGCACATCTACTTTATCCCTGAAATAATCGGTACAAACGAGACGACTCGATGTGGCACCACCCTGGCTGTGGCCCGCCATGATAAAACGTTCAACGTTTTCCTTGCCGACGGCTCCGACTACCAGATCAACCATGTTGCGCAGGTATTCGTCGTCGTCCGTGGTCCACACCCGGGTGGGCGATCCCGGCGTAATCACAACCAGGTTGTGCTTGTCCTTTACATCCATTACCGGAAAGTAATTGCGTTGCCAGTTCGCGTAGGAACCCCCGCCGTGCAAACTCAACACAATGTTTACCTTGTCACCGGGCGTATAGTCCGCCGGACAATCCAGAAAGAAGGTACGACGGGTTTTGGGTTCAACATTGTTGCCGGGTTGGGTAACCACGGCACTGTCGCAGTTACTGTCCGGGCAATGCCACACCGGCGGCGCTGCACAATTGGTACCCAAGAGGGTATGGGATTCCTGTGCCACGGCTGCACCCCCACCCAAGGCCGTAACACCGATAACGGCCAAGGCGGTTTTCCGCGTCAGTATTCTAAATTTGTTCATTGTCAGTTTCCTCCTAATTATTATTTATTCGCGTGTTTAATACTTACATTGCCGCCGCGAACACACAAGCATTTCACAGCTCAATGGCGGCGACGAAATGTAAAATAGCGTTAGAAACCGGCGGGACAACCCGGGTATTCGCCCACAAAAAAGGCGAGGAAAATGCCTCGCCTTTTTTCACTTGTGTTTCCTTGCCCTTGTTATTCGGCGGGGACAAATTTGGTTAAGCCCTGGATCGGCCCTACTTCACCGGCGTAGATGTTTCCGTCTTTATCCACCGTGACGCCCTCGCCCATGGAACCCACACCACCCATGCCGGACGGTCGTTCCGATTCGTGGGCTGGGATAAAATATTTTACTTCACCGGTTTTGGCGCTCCCGATACGCAGACCTTTTTTCCAACCCGGGTTGTAGTTGTCATCGGATTCGGAATCGATAGCGTACAGCGTGTCGCTGTCGTCAATGTACAAACCGCTGATGCGGCTGAACTGGTACCAGGTATCCAGGTGCTTGCCTTCCTGGTCAAAAATCTGGATGCGGCGGTTACCGCGGTCGGCGACGAACAGGCGGCCTTGGGAATCCATGGCCAAAGCGTGAGGCGAACGCAGCTCGCCGTTTTTAAAACCCCACGAACCAAAAGTTTTGATAAAGGTGCCGTCGGGCGCATACTTGTTAATGCGGCTTTTTGCGTTTGGACCGGGCTCATCCATAAACTGCGCGCTGTGGGTTTCCGCCACAAAAATGCTGCCGTCCGGCGCAACCAACACATCATTCGGTGCGGTGAGATGAGTCGGCGGGTCGCCTTCTTCACCGGGGGTACCGATTACCAGGAGAACCTCCCCGTCCGGACTGAATTTGATGACTTGATGACCGCCTTTGGTGGCGTTGGGAAATTGCTGTAATTCCCGCGCGTTGGGCGCACGAGCGTCAACCACCCAGACATTGCCTTCGCTGTCGACTTCCATCCCGTGGGGCCAGGTGATCAAACCGGCACCAAAACTTTTCACTACTTTACCGTTTGGATCCAGCTTGACGATAGGATCCACCTCGGAGCCGGCACAGGAATTCGCACCGCAACGGTCCCCCGCCCATAGATGCTTGCCGTCGATATCGATATGCACGGCACTCACTGAGCCCCAGCTTCGACCATCCGGGAGTTCGCCCCAGTCTCGAACGGTTTTGTAGGGATTGGGGCGATCATTGATGGGCTCTACATCGGCGTGTTCCGCCGGGCCCGTGGCCCCGCGCTGAGCCCAACCGGGCGCGGAAACGATCATGAGCAAGCTCATCGGTAACAAAAGACGGCGGCATGCTTGTCGGTTAATCATTATTCACCTCTTTACTGGGAAGGGTATTTTTGGACCTCCATAATACCTGGAGAGGCCACCATCGTCAGCTATTCGCGCAAGTGCGAATCCCCAGAGGATCTCGCGGGGTTCTCCACGAAATACGCTTAGACCGCGGATTGGGTGTCGGGAGTGCCCGGAGCGGCGCCCCCGACACTACCGCACTGACGGTTCGACCGCCATATTCAGCCTTCATTCAGGCTTTCAACCCCACAATCAGCTCCAGCTACACGAAATGGGGAGCAAAACATGAAAAAGCCGGGGTTTTTTATAATCATTATTGTTGGGTTCACACTGGCGGGTTGTCGTTCGGAGAGCGATAGTGGCGGCAGCAGCAGTCACGACCCTCACTACTACCCAAGACTGGATGCCTTTCATTTGGTGGACAGTTACGGCAACAGCACTGAAGATGACATTGATCCTTTTCTCGTTCTTGATCCGTTCATCGACAGCGGCCTGTTCGAGTTTTATTGGTACGCAGACAACCTCCACGATTACACCATTGAGTTTCGCATCAACGATGCGCCCCGTCTCGGCGGCAGTCGCCTGATTAGCAGCGACTACTGCGGCATCGATCTCGCTTGCGACTTGGATGGGATTCAGTTTTGTCAGTACTACGCGGACTTCAGTATGTCCTGCGATCCGCCCGACACCGCCAATCCCAATCAGTACATTACCTACTTCGATGACTTGATTGAAACCGTCCCACAAACCATGTACTTGATCCTGGATCTATGCGATACCGAGTCCGACTATTGTGAATACCAGACCCTGGAAGTATCACTGCAATAAACGGCGCGCTATGCAACAACCAGGGAACCTGTTGGCGGAGCTAGGGGTCGGTTTGCGGTAGTCCCACAAAAATTGGTCACCCGCAAAGGCCGATCAACCCTAGCGAGCAAAAATGGAGGCAGTATGAACAGGACGCAAACACTGGATGAAGCGACACGGAAAGCCCAGGATCAGATTCACGCCGCCAGACTGCGGGCGGAGAAGGAGCTGGAACGCGCCACCAAGCAGGCAAACCGGGCGCTGGAAAAATCGCAACACACGGTACGCGAGCACCCTGTGATGATCGGCGCGATAGCCGGGACGGCCATTCTTGGCGGTGTCGCCGCCTGGCTCTTCAGCCGCAACCGCTCCTCGTAGACGTAGCTGCGCAGGTCTTTACACGGCGTCCCGAAATGAAAATAGGTTTCGGGGTGTGGCCTTTTGCGCGTCCAAACTGTGCCTATCCAAACTATGCCCATCCAATCTGTACCCATCCAAACAATGAAAAGCAGACATCAACAATAGGAGGAGCCATATGGGATTTGCTTTATCGGATATGCAGGTCACGAGCTCCGCTTTCACCAACGGCGCGGCGATACCCAAACAGTTTACCGGCGAGGGAGACGACGTATCACCAGCGCTATCGTGGCGCAACCCGCCCGATGCGACAAAGGCATTCGCGATTATTTGTCACGACCCGGATGCACCGCTCATATCGAAGCGTGGCACCTACGGCTTTGTTCATTGGACGCTGTACAACGTTCCCGGCTCGGCAAAGGAACTGGAAGAGGGCTGCAAGGGATACACTGTGGGCAAAAACGACTTTGGCAACAGCGGCTACGGAGGGCCCATGCCACCGGATGCCCATGGCAGGCACCATTATTTTTTCTGGGTGTTGGCGCTGGACACCGACAAGCAACTGGCACCGGATCTGACCTTGTGGGAATTGCTGGAGCATTTGGAACCGCATGTTATTGGCATGAATCGCTTGGTGGGCACCTATCAGCGCGACTAGTGTAGTTTAACAAAAGTTCCACACCTCAGGGAGACCGACATGCCACTATCGGCCCACGAACTGATTGATGCCCGCGAAATCACGGCCGAGCTGCTCGACGAACTCGGACTGGATGCCTACTTGTTTGAAGTGGAGCCCCGCGACGGACTATGGGAAGTGCGTATCGAATGCGCTGAGAGTGGCGGATGGCAGACCCTATCCCTGGACGTGGAACGCGAACAACTGCTGGCGGTGCGGGCCAGCAACACCGAGCGCGACGCAGTGCTTAGCAACTGGCGCACGCGCCTGTCCGACTGCAGGCGGGCTTCGCCGGACGCGTGAAAACCCGCAACCGAAACGCCGCGACATGTATTCAACATTACAGCGGCCTGGCGTTGGACTGCAACTGGCTCAAGGCTTCGCCCACTGAATTGGAGGTGCGCACTAGGCCATGTAATTTTCCCGTGTAACGCGGGCTTTGGGATTCGCTGACCGACGCTACGATCACCGAGGTGGCGTCCACCTTGATTGCCACCTTTCCCGCCTGTAACAGCACGCCAGCCATGTCGATCCGGGATGCGTTCATGTCCAGGGCCACCGCGCCCCTAAGTTCTGAAGCGGTCAAATGAATGCTTGAATTGTCCAAGCGCAGAGCGCTTCCCTCCGCCACCACCGTGAGACCCCTAATCGCCGCGGTGGAGTTGCGCAGTTCCAATGATTTCACCTGAACATCCACAAGACGCGCATTGACGCAATCATCCAACACGATGTGTCGGTATTGTCCGCTATAGCTCGCACCGGTCTGGCCTCGGCAATGGAGGTCCGCGTCGCTATCCTGAGCACTTGGCGACGGCACATCCGGTTGCGAAGGGACCGGTTTGCGCAACAGCGCTATCACCCGATTACTGTGGCTTATCAAGGGCACGTGCCCCGCACCCGGTATAATGTGCAACGCACTGTCGTTTATCAGGTGGTCCAATAGATAGCCAGTGCGCAGCGGTGCGACCGTATCCAATTCGCCCCAGATAATGGTGGTGGGGCTGCTCACCCGTTCAAGAAGATAGGAATAATCGGTGCCGATCAGGGACAGGGCCGCATTGGTGTTGGGTCGGTCACTGAGCAAGGCGTCCCAAGCAATGTCGCTAGCGCGTAGAAGCTCGGTAAAATCCGGCAGCAAGTTAATCTTTTCCACCAGCGCGTCGCCCATGTTGAGTATCTGCGCGGCTCGCCTTTGCACAAAGTCGGGAAGAAAGCTGTAGTTGCGTTGGTCAATGTCCACCAGGGATTTAACGAAGGCAGCGCGGTGTAACACGCCGGCTACATCAATCAACGTCAGCCTTTGGACTTCCTCCGGATAATGGGCAGCATAAAATAAAGCCACAGCACCGCCCATGGAATGGCCGGCCAAGTGAACGTTTTCCAGATTGTGTGCTTGCACGAGCCAACGAATAACAGCCGCGAAATTTTCCGGGGATAGACGCCCATTGGGAAGTGACGAACGCGCGAATCCGGGAAGGTCCAATGCAAGAATATAATAATCCTCCTTGAGCGCTTCGATAATTTTCCACCAGTCCGCCAAGCCATTTGGGCCCAAACCATGTACCAACACCAGCGGCGGATTTTGCGGATTCCCAACCGTTACCAAGTGCAGAGTTGAATCCATCACCGGCTCCCGCACCCATTGACTATTCCAGTCTTGGGGATAATCGAAGGCAGCGGAGTCGGGAACATTAGAGTCGTCGGTCGAGTTCGCGATTGCCTGAATGGAAAGCAGCAAAACGCAAACTATTGCGGTTCGCACTCGGATATTGAAGAACTGCCGAAAGTTCATTAACGTGGACCCTAGCCCGAGAGTTGGTTGCTTGAACTCTACTCTGAATTGCTGGCTAGCTCAAAGTCGCTGGTCGAAAAGTTGCGTATCCGATCCCCATCTGGCGAAGCAATTCACATCAGGACGGGAACCGATGGCGCGCTTCGTGCTTAACCAGACAAAAGGTTTTTCCATTGGCAAACCCTTGGCGCACACATGAAAAAGCGCAATACAGCCCTGGCAGTTTTTGTCGTTGTACTCGTGGTGGCCGTGGCTTTACGTTTGGCCTTACCCTGGGCGCTGGAGTATTACGTCAATAACAAGCTCGCCAACCTGGACAGTTACACCGGCTCGGTGGAGGACATAGACGTCGCACTGTGGCGCGGCGCCTACCAGATTCAGGGAATGGTGATACAAAAGCGGGACACGGATAATCTGGAACCGTTTTTTACCGGCGACAACATCGATCTGTCGGTCGAGTGGGAAAACCTCCTAAACGGCGCGCTAGTGGCGGAACTGGTGTTCTGGAATCCACAACTCAACTTGGTGGAAGCCATGGAAGAGGCGCAACGCCAAACTGGAGAAGAGGTCGACTGGCAGCGGCGTTTCGAGGAACTTTTTCCGTTCCGTTTCAACCGCATTGAAGTACGCAACGGCACCGTGCGCTTTCGCACACCCGGGATTGACAGCGACGATGCCCTTACAGTGACGCGGATGAACGGCGAATTGCGCAATCTCACCAACGTCGTCGAAGTTGAGGACGAAGCATTCGCGCAATTCAAAGTTCGTGGCGAAATATTCCATGCCCCGCTCACCATCGAGGGGCGCGCCGAACCCACCGAAGAACAGCCCACCTTCGATGTGAACCTCACGCTGAACCAGGTTCGCCTGACCGACCTCAATCCCTGGCTGAGGGAATACCTAAGGGCCGACGCGGAAGCCGGTACCTTCGCGCTCTACCTGGAGCTGGCAGCGGCGGAGGGGCAATTCGAAGGCTATGCCAAGCCTTTCACGGAAGACATTGAGATCTTTGACATGGACGATACATCGAAGGGCCTGCTGCGAAGCGCCTGGGAAGCAGCCCTGGATCTGGCCGCCAATATCTTTGAAGCGCCGCCGGAAGAAGACGTGGCTTCCAGGGTACCCATCAGTGGCACCATTGAAGAACCGAAAGCGGGTATCTGGCGGGCGCTGATCAATGTCCTGCGCCACGCCGTTACCGGCACCTTTACCCGCTCTCTGGAAGGGAGTATTTCCCTGGAGGACGGGGAGGTACAGAACGACTCGGATGATAACGGCGACAACCAATCGCCCTAAGGGCGCTGCTGTTAAAGCCTCAGCACTACTGTTGCGGAAACCGAATTCAATCCAATGTCGACATCGAGAAAGCCCATCGAACTATCCACGTCAAATCGTTCATACTCGATTCCAAGCGCAACGTAATCGGATAGATGCACCATGGCCCCCAAGCCCATTACCAGATCAGTACCCCTGTCGGAGCCGCGAATGGAACCAAAACCCAAGGCAGCCGGATTATTGCTAATAAAATCGTCCCTGAAATTCAATTCCCAATTCGCCAGGCCTAGGCTGCCGTAAAGCGAGAATGAATCCGACACGGGAAGAATGCCCACGGCGGAAAATGCAACGGCGCTCAGCTCGCCATTGGCGTTGCCGGTTACGGTGTAGTTGTTCGAAGTAAATGGGTCTGTTTCCGGCGAGGAATAGCTCCCGCCGAATTCATTGTAGTCCGTGTAGCCAAGCTCCAAGGCAATGTAGTCCGTGACCTTCACGCCAGTCGTCAGGCCCCAGACGATATCCTCATCGCTGATGTCATAATTCCGGCCAAACAGATCCAGGCCAACTTCCGCATCGGCGGATGTGCTGCCAAGCTTACCTTTCATATACCAGATAGGCTCCGCATGGGCGGCAATCGAAAACAGCAACATTCCACATGATCCAACCACCAGCTTCAATCGAGAGATAGCCATCAATGCACTCCAAAGTGTTGTAACTATTAACCTGACAATTAAACCCGCAATCTTAATTGCCGGGTTAATACCCTCCATGCATTGTACGATGGTCAGCGGAGTAGTCCAGGGCGATGATCGCGCACAAAAAAGGCCTCTGTAGTGGCGTTTCAGAGAACGAGCTATTCTCCAAGCATTGCCGCCACGCTTTGCTCCAACTCACTGTTGAGCGGCGTGGTTCGCGGGCCGAAATGTTGGACGGATTGGAAGTCGGCCGACACCAGATACTTGTTGAAATTCCAGCTGGGTTGTTGGCCGGCCTTGGCGATCAGGGCCTGGAAAAACGGGTTGGCGGTATCGCCTTTCACCGAACTGGTGGCGACCATGGGAAAGGTCACGCCGTAATTCAAATAGCACACCGAGGCAGTTTCCTTCTCGTCCGCATGTTCCTGGTTGAAATCGTCCGAGGGGAAGCCCACGATCGCAAAGTTGCGGTCCTGGTATTTTTCATACAATGCTTGCAGTTCCTTGAACTGGGGCGTAAACCCGCACTCGCTGGCGGTATTCACCACCAACAGAACCTTGCCTTGAAACGCTTCGCAAAAATTCACCGATTCATTGGAATGCAGTTTGCGGGTTTCGTAGTCCAGCGGGTTGTTGCAATCCGCGTGGCTGGCCATTGCCAGTCCGCAGAACACAATGAGAGTTAATAGGCGCGATAGAATAGAGGACATGTGGTTTCTCCCTGCTGAGGTTGCTGTCGATTATGGTTGTCGGTTATGAGCGCATGACACTGGCTCGTAGGAGCCAGTGTATACGTTGTAAGTTCCATTTAAGATCACTTTTCCACGGATTGGCGCACCCTCGTACCGAAACTGCCTTCAGGGATGTGCGTTAAACCAGGCCACCACCGCCTGAGGGGATGTGGGAAACCAACCGTGGCCGCCGAAGGCGTGGGTTATGCGGTCGGTGGGCACACCCTCGGCAAGCAGCCGATCATGATAGAGATCCATGCTCCACCAGGGAACCACCAGGTCGAGAAAACCGTGGATGAAGCGCGTCGGCGGGTGGTCGTTCGGCAGATTGAACGGTACCACACACACGGGGCCCAGGCAGGTTGCGTAGGACGCGGAGTGAATGACCAGGGCCTTGAATTCACCGGCCCAGGTTACCGCCATGCGGCTGGTATTGTAGCCGCCGCTGGAAATGCCGGTGGCGTATTTTCGGTCCGCGTTGAGCGGCCCGAACATGCCCAGCTCAATGGCGGTGAACACATTGTTGAGGAAGGTGTAATCGGTGGTGATGTTATAGACCGTTGCCGGGCCGGCGGAATTGGTCAACCAGGCCAGTTCCGCCGCCGCACGGGGTGCAATAACGGCGTAACCCGCGTCCAACAGGGCCTTGATAGTGCGCGCTTCCCAATAGCTACCGAAGGCCGCGTTCTTGTGGCGGGAGAATTCCACTTCAAAAAGCGCGCCCTGGTACATCAGTGCCACCGGCCACCCGCCCGGTGGCGGTGTACCCAAGGGCAGTTGCCATTTAATTTGCCGCTCGGTCACGCTACTCGAGGGCAATCGCATTTCGCGGTAACTGCAGTCAATGCGCTCCTGGGTAAACCAACCGCCCGGAGTAATTGTGCAGCGCGAGTTCGCCACCGCCGTTTGCGTAACGACAATGCACAGCAATATCATTATTGTCTTTTTCATAATGCACCCTCATTTATTGGGTTAGCGCGTCATTGCGTTTGCCTCCTTACCAGCTGTTCGCGAGCATCCACAGTTGTCGGTTGCCACTAAAGTGAGGCTTATATTTTCACGGACCTGCGCTGGCGCTGGCCTACAGGTCGACGGTCAAACGCAGCGTCCAGGTTCGGGGATCGCCGTAGTAGCCGGTGACAATGGGGAAACCAGAGCCGCGCAAATCATAGCCGGTGGTTCGGTATTCCTCGTCGGCGAGATTCTTGCCTTCCAGTGCCACATGCCAGCGCTCGCTGGGTGGCCTGAACACCAACGCGGCATTCCACAGCCCATAGCCTTCCTGAAAAATAAGCTCGCTAAGGTCGGTGGTGGGATACACATCGTCCCGATAGCTATAACTCAGGCGTGCATCCAGGGTGCCAATGTCCGCGAGCGAG
Source organism: Cellvibrionaceae bacterium (assembly GCA_040880205.1). Taxonomy (GTDB): domain Bacteria; phylum Pseudomonadota; class Gammaproteobacteria; order Pseudomonadales; family Cellvibrionaceae; genus WACF01. The sequence goes on along the minus strand of JBBDIU010000168.1, from coordinate 15,270 downwards.
AAAGCAAAGTCACCGTTTAGGGTGTAGGTGAGCTTTGGCGTGTTGGTAAATTCCTGCTGGTCGGCAATGTCCACCCCGGCGGAGATATATTCCTTGTATTCCGCGTCCAGGTAGGTGGCATTGCCGCTCAGGGCGAAGGAAGTAGTGGGCGCCCAGGTGTATTCCAGCTCCAGCCCCTGGATAACCCCGGCACCGGCGTTGGTGAAATCGCCAAAGAAACTGTCCGGGTTGCCGTCATTGTTGGTGTCGACACCGGTAAAAATACTCAGTTGAATATCTTCGTAGTCACTGTAAAACAGCGCGGCGTTTAAACGCACGTCGCGACCGAATTGGGTTTTCGCGCCCAACTCGTAACTTGCTACCTGCTCCGGCTTATAGGCTTCACGAGAGCTGGGGACTTGCATGGTGTTCGCGCGGATATTGTAACCACCGCTTTTAAAGCCTTCGCTGTAACTGGCGTACAACAAAACGTCGTTAGTCAATTGATGATCGAGACTGACGCGGGGCGAAACATCAGTCCAGGATTTGGATTCGTCGAAATCCGCGGTAACCTGGCCGTTCGGCGTGGTAAAGGTATCGTCAGTGAAGCCCTGGTTGAGTACCCGCGCGCGCTTTTCCTCGCGATTGAAACGGGCACCAACAGTGAGGGCGGTGCTGTTGGTGAGGCTGTAGCTCATTTCGCCGAACAAGGCGGCCGCTTCGGTTTCCACCACCCCACCGCTTTCGCCGTAAATGGTGATAATGGGGCCAACAATGGGAACCAGTGCCGGATTGACAGCAATGGTCGGCACGCCAAAACGATTGCGAACGGTACCGCCGGCTTCACCATCCAGCAGGTAAATACCGAACACCCCAGCCAGGTGATCACTCTGGTACTGCCATTGGAATTCCTGGCTGAGTTGATCGTCGAAATAGCGGCCATCCACATCGGCAATTGGGAAGGGTCCCACATCGAAGTCGATGGCTCCGTCCGTTTCCCCTTCGCGATAAGCGGTGATGGATTTGAAGCCCCAGTTGCCTTCGCCCTGCCAACTGGCGGTCAGGGCAGTACCGCTGGCGTCCGTGTCGTTGTTCTGGTTATTGAAACCATTGTCCACATCGTAGCGATCGTCGCTTACCGGCAACGGCGCGTCGCCACTGAAGAAGAACTCGATATCGTTCACCACCATGCGCTGCGCACCGCGCACGGCGGAACGGTCGTAGGTGGCATCGTAGGCAAGGTTCAATGTCCAGGCCTTACCGGGACGCCACTCCAACTCAGCGCGTCCCGCGTAGAGTTGCTTGTCGGAGACGTCGGAACCGGTAAAACGATTCTCACCGAAACCATCGCGCTCAAACCCCCCCAGTGCCACGCCTACATACAAGGTATCCGCTATCAGCGGAGTGCTGAACTTTGCTTCGAGTTCGCGCTGGTTGTAACTGCCAACGGCTGAACTGAACGATATCTCGGTCTCCTCGGCAATTGGCTTGGTAACGTACTTGATGGCTCCGCCGATGGTGTTGCGTCCGTATAACGTGCCTTGGGGCCCGCGCAACACTTCCACCCGCTGCACATTCAAGGTTTCCAGTAACGCGCCCTGAGGTCGGGCCAAGTAGACATCGTTCAGGTAAATGCCAACGCCCGGTTCCACACCCCACAAGGGATCGGACTGTCCGACTCCGCGAATGTAAGCGGTGGCGGTCGAGGTTGTGCCCCTCGCGGCGTAAACCGTCAGGCCGGGCGCATGAGCCTGGAGGTCGGCCATATTGGATATGCCGCCGAGCAGAATATCTTCCTCCGATACAGCACTGACCGCCTGTGGCACCTGTTGCAAACTTTCATCGCGGCGGCGTGCCGAGACAATAATTTCGTCGATCGCTGCCGCGCCATCGCGCTCCTGGGCATGCGCCGGCGAGATTGGAACAGCCAATCCCGCGGTGCTGGCTGCCACCAGGCACAGCAGTCTTTCCAAGAACAATCTAGTCAAAAAGAATGCGCTGATTTTTTTGTTGGTACACATGGCCTTCCCTCCTAATCATTGTTTTGATCACGGCATTACCGCTGCTAGCAACCTGGCGGCAATTTATGTCGGGTTAATTCGCTCCCATTGCCGCCGACCGCTCCTGTCCATGTGGCGAAGCGGACTGACGTAGCAAAAATTCGAAAATCTCCCTATTGCAGACTTGCGGGCTATCCAGGGGCGTGGCGTGGCGCGAGTCGGGCACCACGGTGAGCTGCGCGCTTCTCATGCGTGCTACAAAGTCGCGTTTAAAATCAACCGGGGTATAGTCTTGATCGGCGGCCATAATCAATGCGGGAATAGCACAGTCAGCGAGGCCGCGGCTTACATCAAAGCGGCCGATGGCACGGACTATGTGTAGATAGGACTGCTTGTCAGCGGCGGCAACGCTGGCCAGAAACTGCTCTCGCAAGGCCTGTTGCTCAGGCAATGGAAATAATTTGGGGGCAATACGTTTTGCAAGCACCTGCAAACCGCAAAGGCGGATAAGCAGGATGCGGGAGGCGATCTGAAGTTTGAATCGTTTGCCCAAGGCGCCAGGGCCAGGGGCGGCGTTAATGACCACCAAGGACCGCAGTCGCTCGGGGCAATCCACGGCTAATTGAAACGCCACCATGCCCCCGAGCGACAGACCGGCAACATGCACGCTGGGAATCTTGAGGTGGTCCAGCAGAGCGCAGGCATCAGCAGCAAGCTCCGCCATGCTTACCGGACCACGCAGTGGATCGCTGCGGCCATGGCCGGGAAAGTCCAAAGTAAGGACCCGGTAATCCGAAGCGAGGGCCTCCACCTGCTGCTGCCAGTCGACACTGCGCGAGCCCAAACCGTGTAGCAACAACACAGGCTCGCCCTTCCCACCGCTATCGTCAAAGCACAAACGGCGCTGGTTACTCAGGAACTCCGGCATCGCGTGATCTCCTGTGTCCCGCCATATAGTGGCAACTCAGACTCTTCTAAACAGAAACGGAATTCCTATTCCGTTTAGTGCGGATGTTAACCCTCCATTTCTCGAAGTGCAAGCGGTTTTGGTGAATGGTGAATGGCCCGTGTATTTCGGTCTCTGTTCCCGCTTTTTGTTATTTTATTTATTCCCCGTCACCTGCCCTGCTAGCCCCCGTCCTTGTTCATCCTATTACCTGTTACCTGAACCCCCTGTTCCCTGATCCAGATAGCCCAATAACAGGCGGATCAACTCCGGGCGCAACTCATCCGCGGGCAACTCACCCAGATTGCCGGTCACGGTGTATTGATTCAACGCGCCCAGCACCATGTGCATGCCGCTGGAGACCGCCTGTCGTGGTTTGGGGTGGCGAATCTCCGCGGTAAAGGGCTCCATGCAGGCCTGGGCGCAACCGGACACATGGCGATTGAGTAGGTGGACTTTGTCGCGGAAGTCGGCGCTGCGGGAGGCGCGCAGAATCAGGGCCCGCAATACACCGCGATGACCGGTGTAGATATCGACGTAAGCGTTTACCAGCATGGCGGCGCTTTGGCTGAGATCCTCGCAGCGAACCTCGGCCAAGTCCGTCGCCGTGGCTGCCACGCGCTGCATGAACTGCTGCAAAAGCAAAAGCGACAACGCGTCCTTGTCCCCCAGCAGGCGATAAAAACTGCCCACGGAAGATTGCGCCAACTTGGCAATTTCGGCCACGCTCGCTTCTTCGTAACGGTTGTCCGCCAGTAGCGCTTCGCCAGCAGCAAGCAAACGTTCCAGTGCCTGCTGACTGCGTGCCTGGCCAGGCACGGGCAGGCGAATCAATGTGAAATCAGGCAGTTGCCTACCATCCACGGTGGATTGTTCCAGGGCTTTCATGCAACGAGCCAATCTCTCTATGCGTATTGGGGCGTTTCCCAATCACGGAGTCCGTATCCTACCATCTCTGCGCGATTGACAAGTAACAGGGATCAGGTGACAGGTGACAGGTGACAGGGAACAGGGAACAGTAAAACAGGGGAATGGCAAAACAGTAGCAGTCAGCAACGTGGGGCTGGGTAATCGGGGGCCTGGGGTGGCAAGGGAGTGCGGGCGTCCTGGCGAAAGGCGAGCGCGGAATCGTTAGTGTCGGTATACTCGCCGGCCCTTTTTTCGTTTCGACACCGGCCTTGTCGGTGTACTGCCAGGTTTTTGCTATGACAAACAACACAGCTCCGAGCCGCTTTGCCGACCTTGGCCTGCCCGAATTTTTGTTGGAAACGGTTGCTCAGCTTGGCTACGAAACTCCCTCGCCCATCCAGGTGCAAACCATTCCCATTTTGCTGCAGGGCCAGGATTTAATGGGACAGGCGCAAACCGGCACCGGGAAAACCGCGGCCTTCGCCCTCCCTATTTTGGCGCACCTGGATACCCGGGACAAAAATACCCAGGCGCTGGTACTCACTCCCACCCGCGAGCTGGCCATTCAGGTGGCGGAAGCCTGCCAAACCTATGCGCGGAATTTGCACGGCTTTCATGTTGTTCCCATTTATGGGGGCGCCGGCTACAGCAACCAGCTCAAGCAGTTGCGCAGCGGTGCGCAAATGGTGGTGGGCACGCCGGGGCGGGTGATGGATCACATGCGCAAAGGAAGCTTGAAGCTGAATAATTTGAAAACGCTGGTATTGGACGAAGCGGACGAAATGCTGCGCATGGGGTTTATCGACGACGTGGAATGGATTCTTGAGCAAACCCCCGGGCAACGCCAAATTGCCTTGTTTTCCGCCACCATGCCACGGGAAATTCAGCAGGTAGCCGGCAAGCATCTGCGCAAACCACACACCATTAAAATCGCCAGCAAAACCTCGACCGCCCCGGCTATCAGCCAGCGCTACTGGCCGGTGGCCGGTTTGCACAAACTGGACGCCCTGACCAGGATTTTGGAAGTGGAGACCATAGATGGCGCTATCGTCTTCGTTCGCACCAAAGTCGCCACCGCGGAGCTAGCCGAAAAACTGGTAGCGCGAGGCTTTGCCGCCGAAGCGCTAAACGGAGACATGGCCCAAGCCCAGCGGGAAAAAACCGTCGACAAAATGCGTAAAGGCAGGCTCGATATTCTGGTTGCAACCGATGTGGCGGCGCGCGGCCTGGACATTCCGCGAATTTCTCATGTCATCAACTACGATATACCCTTCGACACCGAAGCCTATGTGCATCGTATCGGCCGCACCGGCCGTGCGGGGCGTCCCGGCGAAGCCATACTGTTCGTGGCGAATCGTGAACACCGCATGCTGAAAGCCATTGAGCGGTCCACCAAGCAACCGATTGCGATAATGAATTTGCCCACCGAACAGGACATCAATGCGCAGCGAGTAGAGCGGTTCAAACAGAAAATCGCTGATACTTTGGAAAAGGAGAATCTGGATTTTTACCGCGAGCTTTTAGGCGAATACCAGGAGAGCACGCAAACACCGGCCATTGAGATTGCGGCCGCACTCGCCAGGCTGGCGCAAGGCGATGCCTCCTTGCTGCTGCAAGAGAGAAAACAGCAAGAGCGAAAACAGACACGCGAACAAAAAAGTGGAGAAACACAAAAACCCGGAGCCAAAACAGGGCGCCACAGCGCCGACGAACGACTCAGTGCCCAGGGCAAACAGCGGAAAAAACGGCAAACCCTGGAGGACAGCACAGCAAAGCCCTTAAAAGATTTCCCCGATGTAAAAATGGAACGGTTCCGTTTGGCGGTGGGCTATGCGGACAACGTTCGCCCGGGCCATATTGTCGGCGCCATCGCCAACGAAGCGGACATCGACAGTGCCTACATCGGCCACATTGAAATTTTTGATGATTTCACCACGGTGGACCTGCCCGCCGACATGCCCAAGGAAACCTTTCAGCATTTAAAAAAGGTGTGGGTTTGCCAGCGGCCGCTAAACATTAGTCGAATGAATGACGAGCGGCCAAGTGGACGATCGAAAACCGCTCAAAAAAGGCCTGCGAAAAAAAGATCGAACGAATCGCGAGTGCCGCGCAAATCCAGCAAACCCGGCAAGCGCTAACGGCGACTGAATCTCGTAGCTTGAATATCACCGGTCAGTTCGTGTGCTTGAGTTTGTTCTGGATCGCCGGTGTGCCAACCACGCCAAGACCAAACACCAAACCCCATATGGCACCGTAGAGATGGGAGCTTTCCGCTAGCGGGGCTTGGATCAGTGCTTCCATGTCTGAAGAAGTGCCGGCAAACTGTGCAAACAACAAGCGGGCGATGACAAAGCCCAAGGCTAACGATGCAATCAATGGGTCACGACCGAAGGAAGCCAAGCTTCCAAGTACCACAACGCCGTAAAACAAAGCACTTAGACCGAAGTAGTAAACCTCTGGCGGATGAAGCACAAGGTAGCACAGGCAGATAAAAAGTCCGCCGGTTACAACGAAGGTAAGCCAAGTTTTAACCGACAAAGCGTTGGCGAACAACACCGTGGCCATGACAAATGCGCCAGTGTTCAGCAACAAGTGATTTAGATTCGAGTGTACCAGGTGGGCGGACAGCAGCCGCCACACTTCCCCTTGCTGGACCTTGACGCCCTGGTAATACAACAGCGCTCGCGCCGACTCCCCAGCCAGGTAAACCAGGACCGCCGCACCTAACAATACGACGAAAAAAAGCTGTTGACGGCTGATTGGCGGCGGGTTCACAGGGGTACCAGGAAGTAGATTATTGTGTATTTAGGCGCAGGGTGCGGCACCGGCAGCAGCGCCAATAGTCGCGGCGCGCAGGCCGCTATCATAGCAAATAGACCCGGACAGGGCTGCCATTCAACCGAATCCGACCTATTGGTGCTTTCATGGACGTGTACCACCCTCAATTGTGCGCACCTCGGGTCCGCCGCGCGGCTCTATCCGCCTGGACTCACCCAACTTTTCTAAACCCAATTTCCATTGAAAAGGTAGCTGGTCTTGCTATTCTGACCGGCTAGCCATAACGATAAACGGAGAGTGAAATGACCAGGCCCCGCGTGTATTCCACCAAAATAGCACTGGCTTTGATTGGCACCTTTGGCCTTGCAGGCTGCGTTATCGCCGCCGAGGGCAGCTACATCGCCCCTCGAACCGAATTCGGCCATCCCGACCTGCGCGGGGTGTGGAATTTCAGCTCCAACACGCCCCTGGAGCGACCCCGCCAATACGGCGACCGCCAGTTTTTGACCAAGGAAGAAGTGGAAGAAATTCATGCGCAACGAATTGCCCAATCCGAGGCCTCTGATGGCGCCGACGGGCGCGGCGTGGGCGGTTACAATCAGGTGTGGGTGGAAAGCCTGGCCCAGGGCGAAAACCTGCGCACTTCTTTAATCATCGACCCACCCGACGGCCGCATGCCCGCGATGACCGAGGATGCCGTTATTCATCGGGGCGGTTTGGGACCCGACTCCCCCGGCGAGCGGCCGGTGCGGTTCCGGGTGGGCGGCATTGGCAAGGACGGCCCCGAAGATCGCGGTCTGTCGGAGCGCTGCCTGATGGGCTTTAATTCCGGCCCACCCTTCATGCCCAGCATGTACAACAACAACGTGCAGATTTTCCAAAGTGACAAGCACGCGGTGATCATGACCGAAATGATTCACGATGCGCGCATTGTGCCCTTGGACGGTCGCCCGCACTTGCCGGAAGAGCTACCACAGTGGAGTGGTGACTCCCGCGGTTATTGGGACGGCGATACCCTGGTGGTGGAAACCAGAAACTTTACCGACAAAACCCAGAGCTTTCGCAGTGCCGGCATTGGTTCCAACCTCCACTTGGTCGAGCGCTTTAGCCGAGTGGCCGACGATCAACTCGATTACCAGTTCACGATCAACGATCCCACCACATTTACCAAGCCCGTTACGGTGCTGGTGCCCATGGTGCCGGTGGACGGGCAGTTGTTTGAATACGCCTGCCACGAGGGTAACTACGGCATGATTAATATCCTCGGCGGGGCACGCAAGGAAGAGCGGGACGCGGCGCAAGGCAAATAAATACGCTCGGCACAGCCGACCGAATTCAATGATAAAAATGCAGGAATTACCAATGCGAATTGAAACCTTTAAAAATGCCGCCACCCGCTTGGGCGCGGCCTCCTTATTCATAGTGCTGCTGACCGCGGCGCACGGCACCAGTGCGGAAATTCCGCGCACACCGGACGGCAAGCCGAACCTCAGCGGCATCTGGCAGACCATTGGCTCGGCTCATTGGGATCTGGAACCCCACATGGCCAAGGCCGGTCCGGTGGTGGAACTGGGCGCGGTGGGCGCCATACCCGGAGGACTGGGTGTGGTGGAAGGTGGCAAGATTCCCTACAAGCCCGAAGCGCTGAAGCAAAAACAGGAAAACGCGGCCAATTGGTTGGAACAGGACCCCGTAGTGAAATGCTATTTACCGGGTGTGCCGCGCGCTACCTACCTGCCCCACCCCTTTCAGATTGTTCAGGGGCCAGAGGCCACGTTGATTACTTACGAGTTTGCCGGCGCCGACCGTATTGTCTACGTGAACAAGCCGGACATGGAAGCGCCGGTGGAAAGTTGGATGGGACACAATCGCGGACATTGGGACGGCGACACGCTGGTTATCAGAGTCACCGACCAGATGGCGGAGACTTGGTTTGATAGTGCTGGCAATTATCACAGCGCCGCCTTGGAAGTGGAAGAACGCTATATCCCCACCAGCGCCAATACGATTATGTACGAAGCGACCATCACCGACCCGGAGATATTCACCCGCCCCTGGAAGATCAGCATGCCGCTCTACCGCCGTTTGGACAACAATATGCAATTGTTGGATTTCAAATGCGTGGAGTTTGTGGAAGAACTACTTTACGGACATTTGCGCAAAGGGGCCGAGCAGTAATCCCTGTCGCCCCCGGGAGCCATCACCACCACGGTCAGGCCCAATCCCGGGGGTCCAAGCGATAGTAGTCCCTTAATTGTTCGAACAATTCTCGGTGATGCTCATACAATTTAAGAGGCTCTTCAAAAAAAGTTTCGGTGGCCACCGCAAAAAATTCCGCCGGATCGCTTGCACCGTAATAATCGATAATGCTTTGACCGGGCTGGCTGTTTTGCAAGTTTTCAAATTCGCGACCAAACACATAGGCCCAGCTTTTGTACGCGGCCTTTGTGTATAGCAGCGGCGCACCGTTGGCGATGCCGGACTCATGATCCAGTTGGTGGGCGAATTCGTGGAGTACTACGTTGTAGCCATCGGTAAAATTGCGCACGCCCTTGTCCACGTCGTCCCAGGCCAGGATCACCTTGCCGGTATCCCAGGACTCGCCCAGCAAATCGCGGGATTCGGTGGACACCAGGCCCAATTCATCCTGCACCTCGCGGGTCGCGCGAAACGCCGTGGGATAAACGTATATAGCGCGCAATTCCGGGTATTCATAGGTGGGGCGATTCAATAGCAGCAAACAAGCCTGGGCGGCAATGACGACTTTTATTTCGTCATTGATCTCCTGGCCCGCGCAGCCGATAAAGGTTTTGCTCCCGATGAAAACTTTGATCAGGTCTTGCAACTGCGTTTGAAGCGCAGCTGGCAACTTGCCGTAGATCGACAGGCGGCGGTCGAGAATTCGCTCCCATTCCTCGGGAAAAGGCTGGGTAAGCATGCGCTTGCGGCGATAGCGCGGCCAGAAAAACAGATACAGCGCACTGGTTGCTACGATCACCGCCAAAACGACGTAGATTAGATAGGTTTGCATCGGGGTCTTCGACTTAGGCGCACTGGCGTTGATTGGTGTGGAGGCGCTTGTGGGCTTCCATTGCCTGCGCAATATCCTTGGGGTTGCGCAGGCGCTTTACCGATTCGAACAATGCATCGGCCAGCCGATAATGCCGGCGCAAATACCCCAACCATTGTTTCACCCGGTTACCCACATAGCGTGCTTCGTACTGCGCTTCCGTCACCTGGTTGAAATCAGTGAGCAGATCGACCACTTCCAGCCACTCCAAGGCCGAACAATCCCTTCCTGCAACAATTGCCTTAATACGGCGGGCCAGATCCGGACAAGCCAGAAGCCCGCGTCCCAACATGACATCGGCACAAGCACTCTGTTGCACGCACTGATGGTAATGGTCCACTGTCCAAATCTCACCATTGGCAATAATCGGCACCGAGCTGGCGGAAGCAGCGGCGGCAATCTCGTCCCAGTAGGCCGGTGGTCGATAGCCGTCCGCCTTGGTGCGGGCGTGAATAGTCAGCTCGGTCACCCCCGCTTCGACAATTGCGTTAACCACTTCCCGAAACAGGGAACGATCATCGTAACCCAACCGTATTTTCACGGTCACCGGAATCTCATCCGGAACCGCCCGGCGCACTGCTCGGGCAATGGCAAAAACCTGGCTTGGTTCGCGCAGGATAATGGAACCGCCGTCGTTACGGTTCACCTGCTTGGCCGGGCAGCCGAAATTCAGGTCGATGCCCGGCGCCCCCAGTTCGGCGGCGCGCTGGGCATTGGCCGCCATGGCTTCCGGCCTCCCGCCCAACAACTGCACGTAGACCGGCACGCCGGAAGGCGTGGTGCCGCCGCCGCGCAGTTCCGGACAGTAGCGATAAAATACCCGCGATGGCAGGCACTGATCAGTGATGCGGATGAACTCGGTCACGCAACGGTCGATGCCACCGATTCGGCTCAGCATTGCGCGCATGGTGTGGTCAACCACCCCTTCCATGGGGGCCAGAAATATTCGCATGGGGAACCGATGCCATTAGGTGACGGGATCAAGTGGAGCGGATTATACGGAGCACCGTCGGTAACGGATAGAGCAGTCTGCCAGCACCTGAAAACCCGGTGCGAGCTGCGAATCGGGCAGGGCCTTGCGCTATATTACTTCGAGCGCTAACGGTTCATCTCCCTATAACCACCCATTAAGCAACAAGAAATCCACTGCTGGTTTCACGTGCTAGGCTAATAAATAGAAGAAAAGCAATGTGGAGCCTTATTCGATGGCAATTACCCTCTCGGGTGTCGACGCCCTTCAGTCTCGCCTGAGGCCCCACGTCGCGCCCACCACCCGCGGTTGTATTCTGATAGCTGTGGCCCTATTCTTTTGCGGGTGGTCTGTTGCGGCAACACCTTCACCCCTTGGCGTTGATGGCGAGAACCGCTACCTACTGAGTGGCTCCACGCTCTTTTTTGCCGGACCCGATTTGGAATGGCAAGGGGTCGCCACCAATCCCGTGCAGGAAAGTCTACCCGGTGGCAATTATCAATCCAGTCTGACCGAGCTACCCGTGTGGACCCGCGTCGACTTGTCGATTGGCGACATACCGCCGGCAAGGAAATGGCTTTACGATTCAGGTGCTCAGTTTGGCGGTAAGATAACTTTTTATCTGATCGAGAATGGGCGGCTGGTCGACACCCAAACGGTCGACAGCTATCAGTCATTTTCAACCCGGCCTTACAACCATCGCCGGCTGATGTTTCCCATCGAATTAAAGCCCAACACCGACGTCCAGCTATTGTTGAAATTTGAAAAAATCGTGGCGCCGGTCTTTAACACCTCTCTTTATACTGAAGGCCTTTTTATCGAAGCTGATCGGCGAGCGACTTGGCTTTCCGCTCTTCAGCTGGGCTTGATCGTGGCGATGATGATCTACCACCTTATCTTGGCGGGCGCGACCTTTGATAAAGTCTATCTCATTTATTCCCTATATATTGGCGCAAATGTCTTTTATGATCTTGTACAGCAAGGGTTTGGCTTCCAGTACGTTTGGCCCAACGCACCCTGGGTCACCGCCTACTGGGCGCCGATAAGCGGCTATCTACCAACCTTGTTTGCCATTCCGTTTGCCGTCAGTTTTCTGCACTTGCGGACCTTGTCGAAACGATTAACGCATTTCTTCTATGCCGCTTTTGCTCTGGTTGCTTTTCTGGTGGCATGTCGCTTTGCAGGCTATCAAGGCCTGGCGTTTACCTGGACCTGGTTCATGGCGGGCATATACGCGGCATTCATCGGGAGCGCCATTTACGCGATGACCAGGGGCGTTGCCTATGCGCGCTTCTTTTTGGTGGCCTGGACGGTATTTTGCCTGGCGATGATTAATCTGACGCTGGTCAACAGAGGGATTGGGGTTTTCGCCGCGCAAAGTTTCGACATTATGAGATTTAGTTTCCAGGCCCAGGTCATTCTTTTGGCCCTGGCACTGGCCCA
>JBBDIU010000168.1:0-3165 GCA_040880205.1 Cellvibrionaceae bacterium | reverse complement strand
CCACCGCATCAGGACCATGCGCGCTTCCAAAATGGAAGCGGAGGCCGATAACCGTGCGAAGAGCGCCTTTCTTGCCCGCATGAGCCACGAGATCCGAACACCGCTGAGCGGCGTGCTGGGCATGTCCGAGCTATTGGCTGACAGACTCAAGGATAAGACCGATATCTATTACAACAACATTATCCGTTCTTCCGGCGCTTCCTTACTCACCATCATCAACGACATTCTGGATTACTCCAAATTTACTTCCGGGAAAATGGAACTGGAGAAGATACCGTTTAGTCTTCAGCGGCTGGGAGTGGATGCCCTGGACATCTTTAAAGTGCGCGCGGCGGAAAAGAACATTGAACTGATCGCTGATTTCGCGCCGGACTTGCCGGAGTTTGTCCAGGGGGATCCCACCCGGGTGACCCAGGTTATGCTGAACTTCATCGGCAACGCGATCAAATTTACTGAGTCCGGTCAAATTGTACTCAGCGTTACCCTGGCCGATAAGGAACGGGGCATGGTCAAGATCGCGGTTACGGACTCGGGAGAAGGGATTGCCGCCAGTGAACAGGGCAGGTTGTTCGAGGCCTTTTCACAAGCTAGCCAAAAAACCTCCCGCGAACATGGCGGCACGGGCTTGGGCTTATCGATTTGCAAACAACTGGCCGTGCTAATGGACGGGGAAATCGGTTTGGAAAGTGAACCGGGGAACGGCTCAACGTTTTGGATTACCGCTCACTTGCCAGCCAGCGAGGAATCCAAGCAATCAGGCAATGTGGAGGACGTCAGCCTTGCCGGCCTCCATCTGCTCATTGTTGAAGATAACGACACCTTCGCCAGCCTGTTGCAAGCCCAGGCCGCTCTCTGGGGGATGCAGACGACTACCGCGCGCAACGGCGAGCAGGCCTTGGCAACGCTTCGCAGGTGTTATGAGCGGGGGATTATATTCGATCTGATTTCGCTCGATCTGATAATGCCCAAAATGGACGGACTCGAGACCAGCCGACTTATTCAATTGGATGAACGGTTCAACAAGATTCCTCGTGTATTACTGACCTCGGCAACCAATTTTCCGCCGAAACATCACCTTCAAGCCGCGGGCATCGACAAGGTGGCGGAAAAACCCACTCTTCCCGCGGACCTGCGTAAAATCTACAAGGAGTTGTTCGCCAAAAACCAAACCGTTGATCCACCGATCGAAGACGCCGCGCAGGTGGAACTGCCCCCACTGAGCATCCTGGTGGTGGAAGATAACGCGGTTAATCAGATGGTCATTAAGGGCATTCTCAAGCGCCTCAATCAGAGCCCCGACATCGTCGACGACGGCGAGGATGCGGTTGAAAAAGTCACGCAGCACGGCGCGCGCTACGACTTGATTTTGATGGATTGTGAGATGAAGCGCATGGACGGCATTACCGCCACCAGGCAACTGCGGCAATGGGAAGCCGAGCAAGGTCTTCCCCCCACGCCCGTCGTTGCCTTGACGGCCCACGCCGTACGAGCGCAAATGGATGCCAGCTATGCCGCGGGAATGAATGATTACCTCACCAAACCGATTGAAGTTGCCAAGCTGGAAAAGCTGTTGCGGGAACATGCCAGAAATCGTCGATGCGACGATGCGCTGCAACCTCGCGCGGTGGGGCACTCAAGGTAGCGCCAACCTACGGTGCTCTCATATTTTTCTCGACCACTTCTTCTGTAGCCACCTGGGTACCATACTCATATAGGTAGCTGTTGAATTCACTCTCGCTGATCCGACCATCGCTATCGTCATCGATATGACTGAAGTGCTCGTGGACCGCCTGGTTTCTGACTTCGTCGCGAACCAGATGACGATCGCCATTGTCGTCCAGACTGTCGAAATCCGTGTTGATTTTTGGCAATAGCTCCGGATTGGTAACAACAACGCCCGCACCGTTGGGTCCGGTACGCTCGCGCAAGTACGGTTGGGACAACTCTTCGGTGGGTAACTCCTCGCCGAGCAGGGGTTTCTCCTCGGCAATGTAGTTAATAAACTCCTCGCGGCTTACTACCTGGTCCTTGTTCTTGTCGATGGCATCAATGTGGTACCAGACGTTTTCGTCCTCGGCTTCGGCGCGCGTTATGTAACCGTCGCCGTCCGCATCCAGTGTATGAAAATCTTTTACCAAAGGCTCCCGTGGCGTCTGCTGCCCATATGCGAGCGAAGCAACCAGCAGCGGGGCCAAGGCAATAAAAATCAAGCGTCCGACGGCTACACACAGCGAAAACATACGTCACCATTTATCCATTGACGATCTATCCATTAACGATGGCGCCGCCATTGGGATGCAGCACCTGGCCTGAAATATAACTGCTGTCCCGGCTGGCCAGGAATACATAGCTGGGAGCTACTTCCACCGGCTGACCGGGCCGACTGATCGGTTTGTTCTCTCCGAAATGTTCCACCTGCTCCGCATCAAAGGACGCCGGGATTAGCGGGGTCCAAATGGGACCGGGCGCCACGGCGTTGACGCGAATACCGTCATCCATCAGGCGCATGGCCAGGGAGCGGGTAAAGGAGACAATGGCGCCCTTGGTGGCCGAGTAATCCAGCAGCGCGGGATTGCCCTTGTATGCGGTAATTGAAGCGGTATTGATAATGGAGCCGCCGTGCTTCATATAAGGTACGGCGGCCTGTACCGTGTAGAACATGGAAAAGATATTGGTTTTGAAAACCCGTTCCAGACGCGCGGGCGTAATGTCGTCCAAGGATTCGCGGATATGCTGTTCCCCGGCATTATTGACTAAGATATCCAGCCTGTCATAGTTTTCCAGACACATTCGCACACATTCATGACAAAATTCTGAATCGCCAATATCCCCCGCCAGCAGAACACACTCCCTGCCGTAAGCCCGCACGGCGCTTTGGGTTTCCTTGGCGTCTTCATGCTCTTCCAGGTAGGTCACAAAAACGTCCGCGCCTTCCTTGGCAAAAGCAACCGCAGCCGCACGACCAATACCGCTATCGCCACCGGTAATCAAAGCAACCTTCCCTTCCAGGCGACCGCAGCCTTTGACGTCGGGATCGTCATAGATTGGTCTGGGCTCCATGGCCGATTCACTGCCGGGCTGATGGGATTGGTGTTGGGGAGGAATATCCTCGTCGTACTGGCTCATGAATTCAGTCCTGATCGCTAGTCGGCAGTCGGCAGTCGG
>JBBDIU010000167.1:0-9907 GCA_040880205.1 Cellvibrionaceae bacterium | reverse complement strand
TGCGGCGTTGAGCTTCTTGTAAAGGCGTTCCCAGAAACCAAGGGGGGCCATTCACTGCGAAGCTCGCCTAGCATCTGAACGCTTCAGGTCACGCAGAGACGTATTGGTATTGTTCAGAGGCTCCCTAGCGATTTCATAATGTGGCTTCTCGACCTACAGCGAGCAATGCATGGAGTTTAAGGATTACTATAAGATTCTCGGTGTGGAACCAACCGCCGATACTAAATCGATCAAGACCGCTTACCGCAAGTTGGCCCGCAAGTATCACCCGGATGTGAGCGAACAGCACGACGCCGAGGATAGATTCAAAGAGGTGACCGAAGCCTACGAGGTCTTGGACGATACCAAAAAACGAGCGGAATACGATGAACTGCGCCAGTATGGCCAGCACGGACAGCAGTTCAAGCCGCCGCCGGGATGGGAATCCGCCAGCGGATTCGACGCCGGTAGCTCCCAGTTTGAAGGCGACTTCTCCGATTTCTTCGAATCCATTTTTGGCGGCGCGCAGCGCCAGTCGACGGGCGGCAGGCGCCGTTATGGCGGCTTCAGCAGTCCCGGCCAGGACGTTGAAGTGGAAATGCCGATTTTTCTGGAAGATACCCTGTCGGAGGAATCCAAGGAGATCAACTACAGTTTGCCGCACTACGACCTGAACGGGACGCGGCTGGAAGACGTCAAGAAGACGCTCAGGGTCAAAATTCCCAAGGGCGTGGCCAACGGGGAGCGGATACGCCTGAAAGACCAGGGTGCGCCGGGAGTTGGCGAAGGCCCTGCCGGGGACCTGTACCTACGGATTCGCTTGGTCCCTCACCCATTGTTCGATGTGGAAGGTCACAACCTTGTTATTACGGTTCCGCTCGCGCCCTGGGAAGCGGCGCTCGGGACAAAAATAACCGTGCCCACCTTGCAGGGGAAAATTCAATTGACCATTCCCGCCAACAGTCAATCCGGTCAACGATTGCGAATCAAAGGCAGGGGGCTACCCGGAAAACTGAGCCAGGGCGACTTGCACGCGGTGCTCAACGTGGTCATGCCGCCAAGCGTGACGGAGGAAGCCAACTCCCTGTGGCGGCAATTGGCGGACAAAGCGAAGTTCGAGCCGCGTGCTGAGTGGAAATAGTGTTACCTGGGTACAGCCATTTTATTTCACGGGCTGTTTACTTCGAGTATGTTTTAGGAAATCGAAGCAAGCGATTTCCAAAGGAATATAGCTAACGGTGAGAACAATGCTGGTACATATTACGACTCAAGAGCTTTGCCAACGCATAGACCTCAGCGAGGAAACGCTGGAGGAAATTGTTGAGCACGGCATTGTGGAACCCCGGGGTGAAAAGCCCGAAGAATGGACCTTCGACATAGACTATGTTTGGGTCGTTCGCCGTGCCGCCCGCCTGCATCGCGACCTGGGCATCGACTGGGCCGGCATTGCCCTGGTCTTGGAGTTACTCAACGAACGGGAACGCTTGGTGGAAGAAAACAGGATGTTACAGCGACGCTTGAGGAGGTTTGAGGTCTAGAAGTGAATGGTAAATAGTAAATAGTGAATAGTGAAAAATAACCCGAATTCTAAGTTTCACCATTCACCATTCACCATTCACCATTCACTATTCACGAGGACCCCGCACCACGGTGCGGGATGTTTCTACAGCGCCTGCTCCTGACCGCCCTGAGGATTTGGCGGCGGCTGGCGTTCTGCATGGCCTTGCTGGTAGCCAGTGTCCGGTGTTTGTCGACTGACTGATTCGCTCGCCTTCTGGTAACCTTCTTCTGCCATTTCCGATGCCTTGTTCTTGGCGCGCTCACCAATGTCTCCCAATGCTTTCTGTTCCGTTGGTGTATTCGGTATGGACGCGCCCACCAAAGCGCCGAGGGCAATACCAATGGCGCCCAAGGCCAGCGGTTGTTCGTGTAGGTAGTAATCGAAATTACTGCGTGCGCTGTCCATGGATTGTGAAATTCCCTGGCGGGCTCCTTTAGCTTTTTCGCGAAGGTTTTGTCCGGTCGCGCTGGCCTTATCTCGGATAGCGTGGCTGGAAGTCGAGACTTGGTCGCCGGCGGATGAAAGCTTATCCGTTAGTTCGGCTCCTTTTTGTTTCAGGCTTTCAGTGCGAGCACCGCTCGAAGCCCCAGCTTGGGTGGGCGTGCGCTGACCCATCATCATCCACGCCAGTCCAATGCCAGTGAGCACGGCAGGAAGCGGGTTAGCCTTTAAACTATTGCCGAGACTTTCGGCGAATTCTCGCCCGTGGTCCTGAACATAGTGTGCCGCCTGGTTATAAATTTCCCGTGAGGAAAACTTGTCCTCCAGGGCGTGAATGGTTTCGCCAATCTCCCGGCGTTGTTCGGTCACCTCGCGTTCCAGTTCGCGAGGGTTCTTGTTGGAGTCTCCATTGGATCTCATTGCACCGCTCCTTTTTTGATTGATTCCCGGTCCTTTTCCAATTCCCGTGTGGTTCGTTCGGGTTTGAACGATTCAGGCTTCAATTTGCTTTGTCCTGATTTGAGCATGATAAAACCGATGATGGTCACCACGCCGCCAACTATCAGGGCGGACAACCACAGATCCATAACGGTAGCCAAACCGTATACGGCAGCCATGAGTAGGACGATGAAACCCGCCAACAAAACAATTCCGCCACTGGTCATTGCCATAACGCCAGTTTTCGCTTCGTCGACCGATTCGCGCACCTCGGATCGCGCCAGCGACAGTTCCTTGGTAAATAAGGACGTGACTTCCGACGTCAGCTGACGGACCAGCTTGGGAACGGAACTGTGTTCCTTGTCCACGGCTGTGTCGCGTTGTTGGGCCGCCGCTTGTCGGGCTTCGGGAGAGCCGTTACCGCCCTGGCGGTGTTCGCGTTGTTGTTTCATGAGCTGTTTCCTCCTTTGTTGGGGTACCGCCAATTGCTTAGCTTGACGGCCGATTTGCGCTACCGCTGGATCCCGCGCTTTTAGATCCACGTTGCGCCTGGCCAGGGTTCATGTTGGGGTTTGGTGAGCCGGCCGGACGCTGGTCGCTTGAGCCTTCCTCCGGCAAGTAACTTGTGCTGGCGTGGCTCGGGTTGGAACCACCGGACGCCGACATGCCCGCGGCTTGTTCCCGCC
This sequence comes from Cellvibrionaceae bacterium, assembly GCA_040880205.1. Taxonomy (GTDB): domain Bacteria; phylum Pseudomonadota; class Gammaproteobacteria; order Pseudomonadales; family Cellvibrionaceae; genus WACF01. Next base: position 6,802 of record JBBDIU010000167.1, on the reverse strand, counting down.
CTGCGTACGGGCTGGAATCTTGCTGGCCGTACTTGCTTTCCCATTCGGATTCGCCGTCGCTTGAGCTGCGCGCTGCCTTGGCAATTCGCGACAGTCCAAAGCCAAGAGCGACGCTGCCCAGTAGAAACAGTCCGGTATTTTGCCGAGCAAGCCGCGACGCGTCATGAATCAATTCGTCGGTATTCTTGTGTCGCAGGTTGTCGGAAAGGGTACCGATGCCTTGAGCTATTTCAGTCATGTAGTGCGACAAGGTCGGTTCACCTTTTCGCGCCAGCTCTTGTGCCGCGGCGCCGGTTGCTTCAGCCACTTTATCCATGGTGGCGACCGCTTGTGAATCTTGCGCTTCGAACTGCTCCTTGGCTTTGGACTTCACATCCTGAGAAGCTTGGTTGGCCTTAGCCTTCATGTCTTCGGCAATATCCTTCTTGCTGGCGCCGGTGGGATTTTTTCCTGTGTCCATAGCAACAAACTCCGCTTCTATAAGAATTCTTAAGACCTTCCGCAAAGAGGCCTGGTGATGTTTTCTGCTCAATTGGCGTGCAACCTTTGCGCCATTGTTTCAGCGGAAAAAACGTCGGGATAACTCTAAAGGGTGGCTTTTCCGAGACGATTATGGAGACGGGCTTGGCACGCGCGGGCTGACCTGTAAATTATGCCTGGGCGCGGGTAAATAGTTACAAGATGTTTTAATCGGCTACGTTGTCCGCGTGGTAAGCGTCGCGTTCCCCCATTGGATTTTCCTCGCCAACGGTTGTGTCCTCGGCTGTTTGCAGTTCGACTTCGGTGTTGATTTCCGCACCCAGCAGCACCACGAAACTGGTCAGAAATAACCACAACATCAACACCACTACCGCGGCGACCGAACCATAGGTAGCATCGTAGTTGGTAAAGTTCGCCACAAAGTAGGAAAACAACCCGGAGCCGACGATCCAAATAATGGCCGCAATCAATGACCCGACGGTAACCCACCTGACCTGGGGATTCCTTCGAACCGGCGCGATCTTATAGGCAATTCCCAGCGCGATAATAATGAGGAAGAAGAGCAGTGGCCACACCGCGAATTGAATGATAGTGATGGCGATTTCCGGCAGCGGTAAAGCATTCGCAGCCGCCGGGACCGCAATCAATAGGGCGAGGACCAGCCCCCCAAACACCAGCCCGCCGAAGGTAAACAATAACGTAATCGCATTTTTGCGAAAGAAACCACGGCTGTGTTGGGCGTTGTAGGCAATGTTGATGCCTTCGAACAGAGCTTTGGTACCCCGATTGGCGGCCCACAAGGTTACCAGCAAACTCAGCAGCAGGCCCCACCCCAGGGTTTGATTGGAAGTTAGAATGAGCGTTTGCAGGCGCTCGGTGACCAGCGCTTCCGCTTCGCTGGGCAGTAGTCCGGTAAGAGTGCCGAGATGGCGCTCCAGAGTCGCCGCATCAATCATCAAACCGTAAACCGACACGGCCGCGATAACCATGGGAAAGAGGGCGAGAAACAAATTGAACGCAACCCCGGCGGCGATAATTGACAGGTGATCGAAGGCGATCTGTTCCTTCACCCGCCCCGCGATGGCGCGCCAACCGCGAAAGGAAATATCGCTGGGCGATCGCGCACGGTAGTCACCGTTTCCTGCGTGTTCGTATTCGGGGACGTATTCGGCTGCGCGCGCCATGGCGGTACCTCATTCAGAACAACGAGTCGAGTGTTCTTGCGGAGTGGAGCAAGATGTAAGCCAGAGGAGAAAAGTCGCTAATCTCTCCGCATTGCGCGGCTGAGTGGGTACTGTTTCTCCGTTCAATGGGCCATCCCTGGCCCGTCCCGCTGCTGTCCATGCAGCTATTCACTCCGAAACAGCACCCACTCAGCCGCGCAAAGCTGCATCGTGCTTATGCCCGGCTCAATTTCACCATTCACCATTCACCATTCACTTTCGTCTACCGTCTCACGTCTCCCCCTAGAGACTAGAAACTAGAGACTATCGTTTAAGTTGCTTTGCGAAGTCCTCGAGCGCAGCCAGGCCGAGGATGTCGTGGGCGACTAGTGCGAGATCTTGGCGGGGAGCGTTGGGAAGGGCTTGGCTGAGGGTTGCCAGGTGTATCTCTTCCTGGGCTCGGCGTTCGGCGAGGAAGCCGTCGGCTTCTTTGGGTAGACGCTTATTGACGATTAGTCCGCCCAAGTTAACACCGATGCGTTCCAGTTGTTGGTGTAGCTCAATGGTTTCCAGTACCGGGAGGCGCTCGGCGGCAAGTACAATGATAAAGGTGGTGCGCTCCCGGTCGGCGATGGCGTCGCGCAGATCGGTAAAGCGTTGCCGGCGACGGTTTAGCAGGTGGCGGATACGATTTTCCCAATTGCCTTCGTCGCCTGCCTGCGTGCTATCGCCGAACAGTTTATCGCTGACGGACTTGTCGCTGCCCAGCTTGCGCCACACCTCGCGAAAGCGGTCCGCCTGGTCGCGGCGCTTGATCAAACCTTCGGTCCAGGCGGACATCATTTCCGGCAGTGCCATCAGGCGCGCGGTATGGCCGGAGGGTGCCGTGTCGAACACGATAAGGTCATAGTCCCGAACCGCGCCGTCCACAAGCTCGGCGATTCGTTCCAGTATGGCGGCTTCCTGCATACCCGGAGCGTCGCGCGACAGAGCCATGTGTTTGTCGATTTCACTGTTGAGGTGTTCTGGCATCAGGCGGCGCAACTCGCCGCCAATCTCATCCAGATGGGCATTCACGGTCTGTTCGGGGTCGAGTTCCAGAGCGGAAAAATTCGCCGCGAGGGTGACCGGCTTGGGACCGATTCCGCGCTCGAACAAATGGCCGAGATTGTGGGCTGGATCGGTGGATACCAAAAGGACTCGGCGCCCTTCACCGGCCGCGAGCAAGGCAGTGGCTGCCGACACTGTGGTTTTGCCCACACCGCCCTTGCCACCAAAGAAGAGAATCTGTTTTGTGCGAGCCAGTTCTAACAGCATTGTTCCAGTTCCGCCAATCGTCCGGCTCTCACGAGTTTTCAGCTCTGATAATGTGCCAGTTCTAACAACTTTTCGGCGCTAACGGCCGTTTAGTGTTAACAGCAATGCACGTGATCCAGTGGAGAACGTTCCATTCCCATGCGCTTGTGCCATTCGTGGAAGCGGTCGTAAACCAGTGGTAGTAGCTCCAGGGTATAGTAGGAAACGGGATTGGGCAGGCCGAGACTTTCGGCGAATACCAATAACATGAAAAGATCTTCTTCATCCCGTTGCGCGCGGGCGTATGTCTGGCGAAAAGGGGCCACATAGTATTCGCGCAATCCTTCGGCTAACTGAGCCAATAGCGAGTGACTACTGGGCTCGGAATTTTTGCGCTTCATGGTTGGGATTTCACGGCGAGCAAACCTTCCAAGGTGACCTGGTCTGTTACAAAGTTGCGAATGCCTTCCGCCAGTTTTTCGGTGGCCATGGCATCGGCGTTAAGGCTAAAGCGAAATCCGGACTCGTCGAGTTTGGCTTTGTCTTCAAGCTTGTCGAGTCGTTCGGGTGATAAACGTCGCGGTAACTCGCCTTCGTCCGCCGCCAATTCCTCCAGTAGCTGGGGGCTGATAGTGAGTCGATCGCAGCCGGCAAGACCTTCAATCTCGCCGATATTGCGAAAGCTGGCGCCCATGATAATAGTCCCGTAACCGTGGTGTTTGTAGTAGTTGTAAATACGCCGTACCGACAGTACGCCCGGGTCGGTTTCCATGGAATATTGCCGCTGCGCGCCGTGGGCTTTGTGCCAATCCAGAATGCGGCCCACAAAGGGGGATATCAGAGTGACACCCGCGTCCGCGCAGGCAGCTGCCTGGGCGAAGCTGAACAGCAGCGTCAAGTTACAGTTGATATCTTCCTTTTCCAGCAATTCCGCCGCCCGTATGCCCTCCCAGGTGGAGGCAAGTTTGATCAAAATACGGGAACGATCCACGCCGACTTTTTCGTAAAGCCCGATCAGATGCTTGGCTTTGTCAATGGAACCCGGGACATTGAAGGATAGCCGTGCATCCACCTCGGTGGAAACGCGACCGGGAATAATGCCGAGAATTTCCTTGCCAATCGCCACCGCCAGATGATCGCTGGCCGCTGCAGCGTTGCCGCGACCAGCCGTGATCGCCTGAGCTACCAATTCGCTATACTGCGGCATTTGCGCCGCCTTGAGCAGCAGGGAGGGGTTGGTTGTCGCATCGACCGGTTGATAGCGGCGAATGGCTTCGATATCGCCGGTATCCGCCACCACGTCGGTCATGGTTTTCAGTTGTTCGAGTTTGCTGGCCATGAAAAAAGTCTCTAGTCTTTAGTCGCTAATCCCTAGTCGGAATGCGCGGCTCTGATGCAGCGCAGCGGAATCCAGGTTGCCCAGGTCAAGTTTCGTTCAACTGCACTATTCTCGCGTGATGTACTGGCATTTAAACACTTAAGGAGCAGAGTCTCCAGTCTCTAGTCGCTAATTCCTAGTCAGTTATAAAAAAGCCGGACCCGCTTGCGCGGGAACGGCTCGGCTGTAAGCTCTCAGCGACTAGCGACTAGCGACTAGCGACTAGCGACTAGCGACTGGAATTATTGTATCTGTATCCGTTTGGTTTCCGGTGCCTTTTCTTTCGCCTTGGGCGCGGTCAGGGTGAGGACACCATCGGCAAAGTTTGCTTTGATGTCGTCTTCTTTTACGCCGCTGCCAAGATCGAAGCTGCGCATGTATTTTCCGTAGCGGCGCTCTTGTCGCACCAGGCGGCCTTCTTTTTCCTCCTTGTCTTCCTGCTGGCTTTCCGCCGTGAGGGTCAGGATGCCGTTCTCCAGGGTTATATCGATATCGTCCTTTTTGACGCCAGGAAGTTCGGCGCTAATTTCAACGTGGTCTTCCCTGTCTTTTACGTCCACGCGTGGCGAAAATGCGCCCGGCGATTGTGTGGCACCTTGCAAGGGCGCCCAAAAGTTGTCGAATACGCTGTCTATATCGAATACGGAACGACGTGGTATCAAGTTCATAACAAATAACCTCCATTGGTTGCCTCACTGATCTACGTAAGACATAGGGTCAGTTGGCAAGGTTTCAAGGCAAGTTGTTTCAAATCAAGGAATTGTCCGAACCGATTTTTTGACCAGGGATGTTTTGGATTAACTGACGAGATTCCTGCCGCCGTCCACGGCGATAATCTGTCCGGTAATATAGGGAGCATCGGTGACCAGAAAGCGTATGGTGCGGGCGATATCATTGGGTTCACCGGTCCGTTTTAAAGCAATTTTTTTAATAATTTTTTGTTTGCTTTCGTCGCTCAGCTCACCATCATCTTCCGGCCACAGAATGGCGCCGGGTGCGATGCCGTTGACTCTGACTTCCGGCGCCAGTTCCTTGGCCAATGACTTAGTCAGCATGACGTTGCCGGCTTTTGCCGCACAGTACACAGGGTGACCGCTCAGTGGACGTTCGGCATGGACGTCCGCCATGTTAATAATACAGCCGCGGTTTTGCTTTAATGTGGAGGCCAGCGCCTGGCTTAGAAACAAGGGCGCTTTTAGATTGGTGCCAAGCAGGTTGTCCCAGTCGCTCTCCCTGATATCGCCCACAGGAGTGGGAAAAAAGCTGGAGGCGTTATTGATTAACGCATCCACCCGCCGCCACTGGCCCGTGGCGAGTTCCGCCAGGTGCTTGATTTCCTGGAGATCACAGAGATCCGCGCGGGCGGTAATGGCCGATTGCGGACGTGTCTGATTCAGCGTCTCGCACAGTGCCTCCGCGTCGGCGGTGGATTGGTGGTAGTGCAGCACCAGATTGAAGCCGGCATCGTGCAGTTGACGCGCGGTTTCCGCACCGATCCGACGGGCGGCGCCGGTGACGAGGGCGACCCTGGTTCCCGCTTTCGTTGTGGAACCCGGCGTTGTGGGCGAATCTTCTACGGAGCTCATGTTTTACTCGTGTGCTGCTGGTCGCGGATGGACTTAAGAGCCTCGAGCCGCAGTCGTTGCAATTCCTCGCCGAAGGCTTTGCCCTGAAAGCGATCCGGGTCCACCTGGTCGGCGGTAACACGGTTACACCGCGCCAGTGCTTCCCGAAAGTAATCGACTTGCGAGTAATCGCGGTTTTCGAACCCGGTACGGCCGCGGGCGTCGGCTTCACAGCATAACAGAAATTCGTCGAAGCGCTCGGGCCGGCGGAAGGCGTCCAATGCTTCCAGGGTGCGCAGCAGCGTAGTGGTTTTCAGTTCTTTCACCCGATGGCAGTGCGTGTGGTATTTGGACACCATAAGCGCGAGATCGCGGTGTTCGTTGGGTACCGCCAGGCGCCGGCACAGGTTGCGAATTAAGTCCAGGCCGCGTTCCTCGTGGCCGATGTGCCGTGGCAATACGTCCTTTGGAGTGGTGGCTTTGCCCAGATCGTGGACCAGAGTTGCAAAGCGCACGGTGGCTTTGTCGCTGAGCTTGGTGGCCTGTTGCAAGGCCATCAGGGTGTGCACGCCACAATCGATTTCCGGGTGGTGTTTGGGTGGTTGCGGTACGCCAAACAGATTGGCGATTTCGGGTAGCAAGTGGTCGAGGGCGCCGCAGTCGCGCAATACCTGGAAAAAGACTTCGGGATCGGCTTCGGTCAATGCCCGGGACATTTCCTTCCATACCCGCTCGGCGACCAGGTAATCCACTTCCCCGGAGTCCACCATTGCCCGCATCAGCTCCAGCGTGTCGGGAGCTACTGCAAACCCGCGCTGGTAATAGCGGGCGGCAAACCGCGCGACCCGTAATAGGCGCACCGGATCCTCGCGAAAGCTGTCGGACACGTGGCGCAGCAAGCGCTGCTCCAAATCCCGCTG
>JBBDIU010000166.1:0-9913 GCA_040880205.1 Cellvibrionaceae bacterium | reverse complement strand
ATTTTGAAATGCCCTCCCCCTGCGGCAAACGGAACAGCTGCACAACCTCGCAGCATAGACAGTTTCCATTCCGGAGAATACGTGACAGATTTGTATCTACACAACACCCAGACAAAAAAGAAAGAACTATTCAAACCCCTGGACCCCAATCGGGTAACCATGTATGTCTGTGGGCCCACGGTTTACAACTACGTTCACATTGGCAACGCGCGCCCCGTCGTTGTATTCGATACGCTGTTCCGGGTTCTTCAAACTTTATACAAGAACGTCATATACGCCCGCAATATTACCGATATCGACGACAAGATTATGCATGCGGCGAAACAAGAGGGCACCGATATAGGCACCATTTCCCAGCGCTATACGGATGCATATCACCAGGATATGACGGCGCTGTGCAACTTGGATCCGAGTGTGGAGCCGCGCGCGACCGATCACCTGGCGGAAATGATCGCCATGATGGAACGGCTGATCGAAAAAGGTCATGCCTACGTGGCCGACAAGCACGTATTGTTCGCCGTGGAATCCATGCCCGAATATGGCAGCTTGTCGCACCGTAACCTGGAAGACATGCTCGCCGGTGCTCGCGTTGAAGTGGCAAGTTATAAGAAGCATCCGGGGGATTTCGTGTTGTGGAAGCCATCAAGCGACGACGAGCCCGGTTGGGATAGTCCATGGGGTAGGGGGCGGCCGGGTTGGCATACCGAGTGTGTGGTGATGATCGAAGCCCATTTGGGGCCATCCATCGACATCCACGGCGGCGGCAAGGACCTGGTATTTCCCCACCACGAGAATGAACTGGCGCAAAGCCACTGTGCCCACGACGGTGCCCGCTACGTGCGCTACTGGATGCACAACGCCTTTGTTAACATGGACGGCGAGAAAATGTCCAAGTCACTGGGCAATGTGAAAACCGTGCGCGATCTGCTACAACGTTACCGAGGTGAGGTGTTGCGGTTTGCCTTGTTAAGCGCGCAGTATCGATCCGAGCTGGATTTTTCCAAGGAACTGTTGGACCAGGCGAAGGCCAGCCTGGATTCCTTATATACCGCTCTGCGGGATGTGGCGGAGGCCGAATTGAGCGAAGTCGATGTACGCCAAAGTCCGGTTTTTGCTGCCCTGGCGGATGATTTGAATACGCCGATTGCGATCAGCGCATTGCACCAGATAGCCAAGGATCTGAACAAGGCCAGCCAGGCTGAAAAAGCGAGACTGAAAAGCCTGCTGGTAAAAAGCGCGGAACTGATGGGCCTGTTGCAGGATGATCCCGAGCAATGGTTTCAAGCCTCGTCCACCGAGGACGCCATTTCCGCCGAGCAGGTGGAGGCCTTGATTGCCGAACGTCAGGCGGCGAAGCAATCGAAGGACTACGCCCGGGCCGACAACATTCGCCAACAGTTAAAAGACGCGGGTATCGTGCTGGAAGACTCGCGCAGCGGAACCAGCTGGCGCCGGGCTTAAATTCATACTGATAATAGAAGGTCAGGTTATGTCGACTATCGATTTTCGCTTTCGTCGTTTACGCCGCAGCCCCGTCATCCGCGACCTGGTGCGGCAAACCCACCTGAGCAAGGACGACCTGATTTTGCCTGTGTTCGTCGAAGAGGGAATCGACAAAAAAGTTGAGCTTGGCACCATGCCGGATGTTTACCGCTACCCGGAAGCGGAGGTGCCGGCGTTGGTTAACCGGGTATGGGCCAAGGGTATCAAAAGCGTTATTTTCTTTGGTGTGTCGCATCACAAGGATGCCACCGGTTCCGATTCCTGGCGGGACGAAGGCCTTATGGCCCGTATTATTCGCAGTGCCAAGCAAGCCCAGCCGGACATGCTGGTGATTAGCGACAACTGTTTTTGCGAATACACCGAGCACGGCCACTGCGGCGTGGTGGTGGATGGCGATGTGGACAATGACAAGACTTTGGTCAATTTGCAAAAACAGGCGATTGCTGCCGCCCGTGCCGGGGTCGACATGATTGCACCCTCGGGCATGATGGACGGCATGATCGCCGCGTTACGCGATGTATTGGACCACGAAGGTTTCCCGCACGTCCCAATCATGTCCTATTCCACGAAGTTTGCTTCGGCCTTTTACGGCCCCTTCCGCGATGCGGTGGATGTGCATCTCAAGGGAACCCGCGACAGCTACCAACTGGACAAGGCCAATGGTCGCGAAGCACTGGCGGAATCACTCCAGGACGAGTACGAAGGCGCGGATATTCTGATGGTCAAACCGGCGACCGTTTACCTCGACGTGGTTGCCAATATTCGGGCGCATACTTCTCGCCCGCTGGCCGTCTATCACGTGAGCGGGGAATACGCGATGATCAAGATCGCGGCGGCTAACGGGGCCATCGATGAACGCGCGGTGGTGATGGAAACCATGCTCGCGTTTAAACGGGCCGGGGCCGATCTTATTCTTACCTATTTCGCCGAGCAGATTGCCGATTGGTTGGATGCATAACTGTTAATCACATGAAGGGTATAAGCTCAACTAATTCGGCCATTCGAATCTCCAAACACAAGCAACCTTAAAATGACATTCGCACTACATTTCTTTACAGAAATTCATTCCGGGATGGAAGTCCTGTTCGGCGTGGCGATCTTTTCCTGACTTTGAGGTCGGAAAATATTGTCAAGTCGGGCCGCAATCGATACTATTGCTCAAACCCGAACAGGTATCGGGTCGTAAAAAAACTCCGTGATTCCAGCACCCGGCGGCAATAACCAGAATACGCGCGTCCTGCCAATGCCAGCCGACTGAACAGCGAGACCACAAGTTGCGCTGTTCAAGACTGAATCGTTTTTACGGCCACACGATCCTGTTCGTCGACTGCAGCTCGACTGGTAGAACTATCGTGGATGTAACCAATACCGCGGATCCTGAATATTTTCATCGCGTTGTCGATTGTCAGTATGCCTGCCCCGCCCATACTCCCGTTCCCGAATACATACGCCTGATTGCGGAAGGTCGTTACGACGATGCCTACATGATCAACTGGGAATCCAACGTGTTTCCCGGCGTATTGGGCCGTACCTGTGACCGCCCGTGTGAACCGGCCTGCCGTCGCGGTCGCCTGGGGCAGGACGGCAGCGAGGAACCGGTGGCAATTTGCCGCCTCAAGCGCGTGGCGGCCGACAACAAGCAAGATATCCGCTCGCGCCTGCCGCTTATCCCCAATGAAAAGAACGGCAAGCGCATTGCCCTGATCGGCGCCGGTCCCGCCTCCCTGACCATTGCCCGCGATTTATTGCCCCTCGGCTATCACATGGTTCTGTTCGATGAACAGAAAGTGGCCGGCGGCATGATGCGCAGCCAGATCCCCAGTTTCCGCCTGCCAGAATCCGTGTTGAACGAAGAGATTGATTACATCATCGGTAATCACGTGGAGCTTCGTCTCGGCCAGCGCGTCGACAGCATGAAGGCCATTCTCGAGGAAGGTTTCGACGCTGTATTTATTGGTACCGGCGCACCCAAGGGCAAGGAATTGCATTTGCCGGGTGGGGAAGAGGGCGCGGCCAATATTCACACCGGGGTCAACTGGCTTTCCAGCGTGGCCTTCGAACACACCACAAAAATCGGCAAGCGCGTCATCGTATTGGGTGGTGGCAATACCGCCATGGATTGTTGCCGCACGGCGCGGCGCCTGGGTGGCGAGGATGTGAAAGTCGTGGTGCGCAGCCCGCGGGAAACCATGAAGGCCTCGCCCTGGGAAATCGAAGATGCCGAGCACGAAGGCATTCCCATCCTGAACAACCACGTACCCAAGGAATTTATTGTCGAAGGTGGCCGCCTTACCGGCATGCGCTTTGAGAAAGTGGAAGCCCATTACGACACGGACGGAAAACGGAGCCTGCTTCCCACCGGCGAGGAGCCGGTAATCATCCCCTGCGACGATGTGTTGGTGGCGGTGGGGCAGGAGAACAGTTTTCCCTGGATCGAGCGGGATATCGGTATTGAGTTCGGTGAATGGGAAATGTTGAAGGTGGATACGCAAACTTTTGCCACTACCCATGAAAAGGTATTTGTCGCCGGCGACGCGGCCATTGGTCCGGAAAACATTATCACCGCTGTGGCCCAGGCACACCAGGCAGCTATTTCCATCGATCGGATGTGCAATGGCGAATCGATTCAGGATCGACCGGCCCCCGGCGTAAACCTGGTCAGCCAAAAAATGGGCGTTCACGAGTGGAGTTATAGCAGCTCCATTGCCGACGACCCGCGCCACGTGGTACCGCTCATTGCCACCGATAAAGCGCTATCCAATCGCAAGTTGGAAGTGGAACTGGGTTTTGATCGCAAGCTGGGGTTGGAGGAAGCCGAGCGTTGCCTGAATTGCGATGTGCAAACCGTGTTCGAGGAAAAACGCTGCATCGAATGCGATGCCTGCGTGGACATTTGCCCCACCGATTGCCTGACAATGACCGGTAACGCCGAGGAAGCCGAACTGCGGGAAAAACTGACCCTGCCGGCGCGCAACCTGGATCAACCTGTCTATGTTTCCGACAAGCTGGAAACGGGTCGGGTCATGGTCAAGGATGAAGACGTTTGTCTGCACTGTGGATTGTGCGCGGAACGTTGTCCCACCGGCGCGTGGGACATGCAAAAATTCCTTTATCGGGTGACTCAGGCGAGCAAAGCATGTCAGTTGTAAGTACATCAGGTGTGAGTACATCCTCGGCAAACTTTTTCGCCAAAACCGGTATTGAGTCACTCAATGAATTGGTGGTGAAATTCGCCAATGTCAATGGCACCGGTTCGGCCAGTGCCAATAACCTGTTTGCCAAAGCCGTGTTCCGCATGGGCCTGCCGGTGAGCCCGAAAAATATTTTTCCCTCCAACATCCAAGGTTTGCCCACCTGGTACGAAGTCCGAATCAGCGAGAAAGGCTACCTGGCCCGTCGCGACGGGGTGGACTTGATGGTGGCGGTCAATCCGCAAAGCATGGTGAAGGATGTTCAAGAGGTGGTGAGCGGCGGCTACTTCCTTTACGACTCCACCAAACCCCTGGATCTGCGTTTAATTCGCGACGACGTCAACTACCTTGGCATACCGCTAACCGCTATTTGTCTGCGCGAATACAAGGACCCGCGTCAACGCCAGCTGTTCAAGAATATTATTTATGTGGGCGCGCTTGCCGCGTTGATCAATATCGAATTTGAAGTACTGACCGAATTGATCGCCGATCAGTTCAAGGGCAAGGACAAACTGATTGCGCCCAATGTGCACGCCCTGGAATTGGGTTATCAATACGCGAGCCGCCACTTCAATTGTCCCCTGGGCATTCGTCTTGAACGACGCGATCTGGTGGGTGATCGCATTCTGATGGGCGGCAACGATGCTGCCGGTCTCGGCGCCATCTATGCGGGTGCAACCGTGGCCGCCTGGTATCCGATTACGCCTTCGACCTCGGTGGTGGAAGCCTTTGAAAAGTATGCCAAACGCCTGCGCATCGATCCGGGCACTGGCAAGCAAAAGTACGCTGTGGTGCAAGCGGAAGACGAATTGTCCGCTATCGGCATGGTGATCGGCGCCTGCTGGAACGGCGCGCGCGCCTTCACCGCCACCAGCGGTCCCGGTATTTCCCTGATGAGTGAATTTCTCGGCTTGGCTTACTTTGCGGAAGTGCCCGCGGTATTGGTGGACGTGCAACGCACGGGTCCGTCCACCGGCATGCCCACCCGTACCCAGCAATCGGATTTATTGGCTTGTGCCTACGCCTCCCACGGCGATACCAAGCACATTGTGTTGTTGCCCAGTACACCCAAGGAATGTTTCGACTTTACCGTTATGGCCTTCGATCTGGCTGATTATTTCCAAACGCCGGTTGTGGTGTTGTCGGATCTGGATTTGGGAATGAACGATCACCTGTCCGAGCCGCTCGAGTGGGACGACGCGCGCCGCTACAACCGCGGCAAAGTGCTGAACGCCGAACAACTCGACGCACTCACCGAGCAGGGCAAGCGCTTCGGCCGCTACCTCGACGTGGATGATGACGGGGTCTGTTACCGAACCTATCCCGGCGCCCATCCGAACAAAGGTGCGTTCTTTACGCGTGGTACCTCGCGTGATCCCTACGCCATTTATACCGAAGACGGAACGGCCTACGCCGACAACATGGATCGCCTGCTGAAAAAATTTGAAACCGCCAAATCCGCCGTGCCCGCCCCGGTCGCCTTACCCGTGCGCGGCAAGCGTAAAGCCAACCTGGGCATTATATTGTTTGGTACGAGCGTGTTCGCGGTGGAAGAAGCCATGGACCTATTGGCGGGGCAGGGCGTTTATGCCGATGCGCTGGTGGTTAAAGCCTTTCCGTTTCACGAGGATGTGGTCAGATATATTGACCGGCACGAACAGTTGTTCGTGGTTGAACAGAATCGGGATGGTCAGTTGCGTACACTCTTGACCTCGGAACTGGGCGTCGCGCCAGCGAAACTGATTTCGCTACTAAATTACGACGGCATGCCTTTGACCGCAAACAAAGTCGTATCGGAAATCCAACAGTGCCTGGGAGCGGATGACGAGCAATCGCTACAACAGGCACAATAATTACCGAACCAAGTAGAGCAAAACCATGAGTTACCTGCGCCCCAATTTTCGCCATCCCGCCGCACCGGTCAACCGCATCGGTTTTACCGAAAAGGATTACGAAGGTTCGCTCTCCACGCTGTGTGCCGGCTGTGGCCACGACTCCATCAGCAGCGCCATCGTGTCCGCCTGCTTTGAGCTATCCATCGAACCGCATCGGGTCGCCAAGCTGTCCGGCATTGGCTGCTCGTCCAAAACGCCGACCTATTTTCTCGGCAATTCTCACGGTTTTAATTCGGTTCACGGCCGCATGCCCTCGGTAACCACCGGCGCCAACCTGGCAAACCGCGATTTGATTTACCTGGGTGTTTCCGGCGACGGTGATTCTGCGTCCATCGGCTTGGGTCAATTCGCCCACGTGGTGCGCCGCAACCTGAACATGCTATACATCGTGGAGAACAACGGCTGCTATGGCCTAACCAAGGGGCAAAACTCGGCAACCACGGATCTGGACTCCACCAACAAAGCCGGCGTTACCAATCCTTTTGATCCCATTGATCTGACCAATCTCGCGCTGCAACTGGGTGCGACTTTTGTCGCGCGCAGCTTTTCCGGTGACAAGGAGCAATTAGTGCCGCTTATCAAAGCTGCAATTAGCCACCGGGGCTTTGCCTTTATCGATGTGATTTCCCCCTGCGTGACGTTCAATAACAATCCTGGCTCGAAGAAGAGCTACGACTTTGTTCGCGAGCATTGCGAGTCCACCGCGACCATCGACTTTGTGCCCATGCGCGAGGAAATCACCACTCAGTACGAGCCGGGTACGACCCAGGACGTCACCCTGCACGACGGTTCCGTGGTTCGCTTACAAAAGCCCATTGCCGGTTACCGACCCGACGACAGACGGGCAGCGCTAAACGCCCTGAGGGATGCCGAGGAGAATGGAGAAATTCTCACCGGTCTGCTCTACATCGATGAAGACCCGAACGACCTTCACGACACACTTAATACGCTGAGTACCCCACTCAACGCCTTGGACGAAGCAGCACTGTGCCCCGGCAACAAAACGCTGCAATCCATTAACAAGAGCTTTCAATAACGTTTTTTGTTAGTTCTTCCTTACATCGGTGCCTGTCAGCTGTAGACGCTGTGCGTTATGCCCTTCAATAACAAGAACTTGTGGCTTGTACTTAATGTGCCGTCGATCCGTTTATACGTTTTAATTATCACTAACCCGTGACCCAAATCGCAAATCGGCCTAGCAGCTTTGGTCATAATCCTGTGAGACTCCCTACCTTTCCGTTATAATCAACGCCCAATTCGCGCCTTGACCCGTCCTCGCGCAGTCCGGACGTTACGTTAATCCAAGGAAGGAATTAAACCCGCCATTCGTGTGCGGTTTCCAGTAAGTGACTACTACTATGAACGATACGACCGGCCTCACCATTCGAGATATTTTTCATTTCCGCTATGGCATCTGCCAAATGGTTTTTTTCGCTCCAGCCAAGTGCTGGATCGGATTGAACGAAAAGAAGCAATCCCTGTGGGCTCCCGACCGCAAAGGTCACCCGGACATGGATCGCGTGCGCAAGCCCCAGTACCTTTACCGGGAACAATTACCCTACCTTGAGATTCTCAACCCCCATTTCCAGCCGGATTGCATGGTCCTGTCAATGAATACCGAGGACGAAGGCAGCTTGGCTTGATATGGGCAGTGGGAAGTCGGAAGTGGGAAGTCGGTTCGAAGCTTGGGTGCGGTCTCTAGGGTTGAGGCGATGTGCAGTTGTCGTGTTTGCGGTGGCTGCGGTTGCGGGGAATGCGCAGCCGGCGGAATTGCGGGTGGGGGAATTTTCGGAAGGGCGGTTGGCGGACTGGGACACGGAGGAGTTTGAGGGCGAAACCGAGTATCGGATTGTCGAGGAGGACGGGCGAAGGGTTTTGCAAGCGGTCAGTCGAGCCAGTGCTTCCGGGCTGGGGAAAGAGCAACGAATCGACTTGCAGGCTTACCCCTATCTCAACTGGAGCTGGAAAATTGATAAGCGTCTGCCGCCGCGCGATGAATCCACCAAGGCTGGCGATGATTACCCAGCGCGCATCTATTTGGTGGTCAGTGGCGGTTGGCGTTTTTGGCGAACGAAGGCTGTTAACTATGTCTGGGCGCGCAATATGGAAAAAGGCGCTAGCTGGCCCAACGCATTTGCGGAAAATAACGTACTCATGATCGCGATCCGGGATGGCGACGATGGGACCGGCACCTGGTATAACGAAAAGCGCAATGTGTTGAAGGATCTGCAGCAGTTCGTCGACCCAGATATTCGCTATATTGACGGTATTGCAATCATGACCGACACGGATAACACCGAAAGTTCCGCAACCAGCTTTTACGGCGATATTTTCTTTACCAGCCAATAGCGTATCACTCCCGGCCGAACTCCTCTCAACCCTCTCTCAAACTTTTCTCAAGCCTCTCTCAAACAAACAACTCTTCGAGAAAATTCCCTACACTTTGCCATGCCCGTTTATTCGCCACCGGATTGAAAACCGTGCCGGCATTTGCGTCGTTGGCTTTCGGGTTGGTAAATGCATGATAGGTCAAGCCATAGGCATGAACCTGCCAATCCACTCCCGCGTCATTAAGCTCATTGGCCAGGGCAAGCAATTGTTCCGGCGGAACCATGGGGTCATCATAGCCGTGCAGGGCCAGCACTTTTGCCTTTATCATTTCGTTGGGCAAACTGTCGGGAAGCGGTGTGAACAGGCCATGGATGCTGATCACGCCCTGAACATTGGCACCGCTGCGGGCCAGGTCCAGCACGCACAAACCGCCAAAGCAAAATCCCATCGCGGCAATTCTGCTACTGTCTACATTATCCATTGCCTGAGCAGCATTCAGCGCCGCGATAATGCGCTGGCGCAATAAAGCTCGGTCCTCGACAAAGGGCGCCATGAGCTTCCTGTTTTCCTCGACGCTGCCACCGCGCTTGTCCTTGCCGTACATGTCAATGGCAAAAGCGTTGTAACCCAACTTGCCAATATCTTCCGCCTTTTGCCTCTCAAAATCGCTCAATCCACCCCAGGCATGCGATATCAAAACCATCGGACGGGGTTTGTTGTCTTCCTGAGCTACCAGATAGCCTTCCAACAGAGTCTTATCGTCCTGGTATTCGATTGATTGTGTCTTCATGCTCCTTCTCCGGTAGGCGGTGAACGTGTCTGGGATTTGGGTTCGTAGCAAGTATACTGGGTTGTTGGTTGGTTATTAAAGCCTGTTGGCGGACATAGTGTTTGTTCGGTTCAGTTCGGGTTGGGCATGGTCTTGGGCTTTCGTGCCTAGGTCCGCTTGGGGATGGGTGAGGCATTTCGAAAACGCGGTGAATACATCCCTGT
>JBBDIU010000165.1:0-10149 GCA_040880205.1 Cellvibrionaceae bacterium | reverse complement strand
GCGACTAGCGACTAGCGACTAGCGACTAGCGATTAGAGATTAGCGACTGATTTTATGAGTGAACTTTACCTGATCCGCCACGGTCAGGCGTCTTTCGGCGCCGATGACTATGACAATCTAAGCGAAACAGGCCATGAGCAAGCAGCCGTTTTGTGCGACTACTGGCGCAGCATGGATGCCCGTTTCGATGCCATTTATTCGGGTAGCTTGAAACGTCAGTTGGCCACGGCGGAGGGCCTGGCTGATCAGGTCGATACTCCTTCTCCGGCGATTCTGGAAGGGTTTAATGAGTACGTATCGCACCATATTCTCGACGCCTACCGTGAACAATATGCAAAGGCGGACGGCTTTGCTATTGAGGGCGCGGGCTACGCCAGTGGCATGAAGGACCGACGATTCTTCCAGCGTTTTTTGGAAAAGGCCTGTCAGCGTTGGGTTCAGGGCGAACTGGAATCCGAACTGATCGAGCCTTTTCCTCTTTTCAAAAAGCGCGTGTGTGATGCGCTCGACGAGGTCATGTCGGCCAACAGCAAGGGTCGCAGGGTTGTCGTCGCCACATCCGGTGGCGTGATCGCCATGGCCGTGCAGAGTGTTTTGCACATGCCCGACGAGCAGGCCATCAACTTGAACTGGATGGTCTTCAATACCTCGATTACCCGCATACCTTTTAGCGGGTCGCGAAAATCCTTGTCCGTGTTCAACGCGATTCCGCACCTCGAGCGGCCGGGGTTTAGCGACAAAATAACCTACCGTTGATGACCCGTCGGTGTCGATACGCATCTGGCTTGTACGTGGGCTCAGGTACGAATAGCAATGCGGATAGTGTAAACTTGCCGGCTTTCCTTAATGCGAGCTGGCTACCAATGGTGGAAGCGAACCGTGGCTGAAAAACAACTC
Source organism: Cellvibrionaceae bacterium (assembly GCA_040880205.1). Classification (GTDB taxonomy): domain Bacteria; phylum Pseudomonadota; class Gammaproteobacteria; order Pseudomonadales; family Cellvibrionaceae; genus WACF01. Next base: position 9,252 of record JBBDIU010000165.1, on the reverse strand, counting down.
CTCGACAAGGCAACTGATATTCGCGAAGGCGAAGAGCTCGATCGTCGCGTGCTCAAGGACTACATCACCTCGCATATTTCGGGGCTGTCTGGTGAGCTTACGGTTAAGCAATTTCCCTCCGGTTTTTCCAATCTCACCTATCTCGTCACCATGGGCGATGACAAATGGGTGTTGCGCCGCCCGCCCTTTGGTACCAAGGCCAAAACCGCTCACGACATGGGCCGCGAACATCGGGTCTTGAGTGCACTGCACACAGTTTTTCCCTACGCGCCCGAGCCGGTCCTGTTTTGTCAGGACCAATCCGTGCTGGGTTGTGACTTCTACATGATGAAGTACTTGGAAGGCTGTATTATCCGCGCAAGCTATCCACCAGAACTACAATTGACTCCCGAGCAGGTACGGCAACAGTTTTTCAATTGGCTCGATGTGTTAACCGAATTGCATCAAGTGGACTATCAGGCAATTGGCTTGGGTGAGCTAGGTCGTCCGATGGGTTATGTGCGTCGGCAGGTGGAAGGCTGGTCCAAGCGATATGTTGCGGCCATGACGCCGGATGGCATTCCCACTTTTGAGCGCACCATGCAGTGGCTACACGATAAAATGCCGCCCGAATCGGACAAGGTAGGCATCATCCACAACGATTACAAAATAGATAATGTCATTTGGTCGCTGGACGACCCTCTCAAGTTAATCGGTGTGCTCGATTGGGAAATGACCACCTTGGGTGATCCGTTGATGGATCTGGGCTGCACGTTTGGCTATTGGGCGGAACCGACTGACCCGGAGCACTTCCGCCAATACGCCGCCATGCCCACGACCGTGCCGGGTGCGCCCACACGCGCCGAGTTGGTGGACAGGTTTAGCAAGAACCTGGGGGTTTCCGTCGAGCACTTTGATTTTTATTTTTGTTTCGGGCTTTTTCGCCTGGCCGGCATTGGCCAACAGATTTTTTATCGCTACTACCACGGTCAGACCAAGGACCAGCGCTTTGCGCGCCTGCGCGACAAAGTTATGAGTCTGAACCTGATGTGTGAAAAGGTAATGGACGAATCCGATCTCTAACTGCCTATTTATTTTCATTTAGCGGGGAATTTTATGCCTAGCAAGGATTTATTCGATTTAACCGGAAAAGTTGCACTGGTTACCGGCGCCAGTCGCGGTATTGGTGAGGCGATTGCCACCACGCTTGCCGACTACGGTGCTGAAGTGATCGTATCGAGCCGCAAGATTGACGGTTGCCAGGCGGTGGCGGACAAGATCAACCAGGCGGGCGGCAAGGCACACGCCATGGCCTGCCATATTGGCGAATTGGATCAGATAACCGCAACCTTTGCGGCGATTAAAGACAAGTTTGGTAAGCTCGATATTCTGGTAAACAACGCGGCAACTAACCCTTATTTCGGCCACGTCCTGGAAACGGATCTGGGTGCTTTTCAGAAAACCGTGGATGTGAATATTCGCGGCTACTTTTTTGCCTCGGTGGAAGCCGGCAAAATAATGAAGGAGCTGGGCGGTGGGGTTATCTGCAACGTGGCCTCCATTAATGGCGTCAAGCCCGGCATGGCGCAGGGGATCTATTCGATTACCAAGTCCGCCGTTATCAATATGACGCAGACTTTCGCCAAGGAGTGCGGCCCATTGGGTATCCGAGTGAACGCACTACTGCCCGGCCTGACTGAAACCAAGTTCGCCTCGGCCCTAACCAGTAACGAACAAATGATGGAAAAGGTACGTAATGCCCTGCCATTGCGCCGTTCCGCGCAGCCCAGCGAAATGGCGGGCGCGGTGCTGTACATGGTGTCCGATGCCTCTTCCTACACAACCGGCGCATCCATTGTTTGTGATGGCGGCAGCTTGCTGACCTGATCTTGAGGCCATTCTTATGTCTACTGTAATCAACCGTCGCGATTTGGATTTCTTGCTCTACGAATTTCTCAACGTCGAAGAAGTCTGTGAGCGGGATCTGTACGCTGACCATGATCGCGCCAGCTTTGACGCGGTGCTGGACTTGGCCCAGCAAATTGCCGAGGAAAAGTTCGCTCCCATAGCCGCGAAGCTGGATGAAAATGAGCCCGAATTCGATGGTGAAAAAGTTCACATCCTGCCGGAAGTCAAGGAAGCCCATAACGCCTACATCGAAGCGGGCTTCATGTCAGCAAGCTGCACCTACGAAGACGGCGGCATGCAGTTGCCCTTGACTATCGCGCAAGCGGCCCGCGCTATTTTCTGTTCCGCCAACATTCCTGCGTTGGGCTATTTGGGGCTGACCAATTCCGCGGCCAATATGCTGCAAACCTGGGGCAGTGAGGAGCTAAAGAAAAAATTCCTCCCGCCCATGCGCAACGGTCGTTTTTACGGCACCATGTGTCTGTCCGAACCCCACGCTGGTTCCAACCTGGCGGATATTCGCACCCGGGCGGAACCACAGGAAGACGGCACCTACCGCCTGTACGGCACCAAGATGTGGATCTCCGGCGGCGAGCACGATCTGTCGGAAAACATTATTCATATGGTGTTGGCAAAAACTCCCGGCGGTCCGGCGGGGGTGAAAGGTATTTCCCTGTTTCTGGTTCCGAAATACCGGCTCGATGAAAATGGCAAGGCCGGCGAGCGCAACGGGGTCGCGTTGGTGGGTCTCAACCATAAAATGGGCTATCGCGGCACCACCAATACTCTCCTGAATTTCGGCGAAAAAGAGCCCTGCGTTGGCTACCTAATGGGCGCGGAACATGAAGGTTTGAAATGCATGTTTCACATGATGAACGAGGCGCGCATCGGTGTGGGCATGGGTGCGGTGATGCTGGGCTATGCCGGCTATCTGCATTCGCTGGCTTACGCCAAGGAAAGACCCCAAGGCCGTTTGCCTGGCGAAAAAGATCCCAGCGCGCCGCAGGTTAACATCATCGAGCACGCGGACGTCAAACGCATGCTCTTGCAACAAAAGGCCTACGTGGAAGGTGGTCTGTCGCTGACGCTGTATTGCGGCAAGTTGGTGGACGATGCAAAAACCGGAGACGCCGCGCTTAAAAAAGATTTGGCGATTTTCATGGATCTGCTGACGCCGATTGTGAAAGCCTGGCCTTCGGACTTTTGCCTGAAGGCCAATGAGTTGGCTATTCAGGTGTTGGGCGGTGCCGGTTATACCCGGGACTATCCCGTGGAACGTTTATACCGGGACAATAGGTTGAACCCTATTCACGAGGGTACCAACGGCATCCAGGGTATGGATCTGTTGGGTCGAAAAGTGCGTATTAATGATGGCTACGGCTACCAGTTGCTAGTGCGTTATGTAGAAGAGACTGTTGCACAAGCAAATAAGGTCGACTCGCTCAAGGAATACGCCAAGGCCTTGCAGCAGGCTCTTAACGCTCTGACTGCTACCACTGACCATTTAAAATCGGTGGCGGCCACGCAAATCCGGCTTGCGACGGCTAACGCGACCATTTACTTGAACGCGTTTGGTCACATCGTTGTTGCCTGGTTGTGGTTGAAGCAAGGTTTGGCCGCGGAGCGCGGTTTGGCCGGCGCCGTCGGTGATGACGTGGACTTCTATCAAGGCAAGATGTCTGCTTGCCGCTACTTCTACCGATATGAGCTGCCGTCGATTCACACCGACTTGGCCCTGCTCGACCAACTAGACGACACTTGCCTGACCATGTCAGTGGCAAGTTTCTAATTCACCTGAATTCACAGGAGCACACTATGCGCGCTGTACTATGCAAGGAATTGGGTCCGCCGGAATCCCTGGTGGTGGAGGAAGTACCCACACCGGAAATCAAAGCCGGACAAGTGCTTGTTAAAGTGGGTGCGTGTGGCGTCAACTTTCCCGATACTCTGATCATCCAGGGCAAGTATCAGCACAAACCCGAGCTGCCCTTTAGTCCCGGTGGTGAAATAGCCGGCGAGGTGATCGATGCCGCGTCGGACGTTGCTGCTGTGAAAAAAGGCGATCGGGTGATCGCCCTGTGCGGCCATGGCGGCTTCGCGGAGGAGATCGCAATCGATGCTGACCGTCTGGTGCACATTCCGGCCGAAATGGACTATGTGACCGCATCTGCCTTCCTGCTAACCTACGGTACGTCGTACTATGGCTTAAAGCAGCGGGCCAATATACAGCCGGGCGAGACATTGCTGGTACTGGGGGCCGCTGGCGGCGTTGGCTTGGCGGCTGTTGAGCTGGGCAAAGCCATGGGCGCGAAGGTTATCGCGGCCGCCAGTACCGATGAAAAACTCGCTCTGGCAAAAGAGCACGGCGCCGACGAACTGATTAACTACAGCAAGGAAGATCTAAAGGACCGGGCCAAGGAGCTGACTGGAGGTAAAGGCGTTGACGTTGTTTACGACCCGGTGGGGGCGGATCTTTTTGAGCCCGCCGTCAGGGCGACGGGCTGGAACGGTCGAATTTTGGTGATCGGCTTTGCTGGCGGGTACATCCCCAAGTTGCCGGTCAATCTGACGCTCCTGAAAGGCAGCTCGGTGGTAGGCGTCTTTTGGGGTGAATTTACTCGTCGTCAACCCGAGGACTCGGCACAGAACAATAAAGAACTTCTGGAAATGTTTGTGCAGGGCAAAGTAAAGCCGCACATATCCCAGACCTTTCCTTTGGAAAAAGCGGCGGACGCGCTTTATACCCTGCAAAATCGGCAGGCTAAGGGCAAGCTGGTTGTTACCACTGAATGACCACAATGCTGTAGTTACATGCATCGAGCGAGAAACAGACATGCCAAGTGTCCCTAAAGAACAACTGAAAGACTATGTCGGCAAGGAAACTGGTGTTACCAATTGGTTGGAGATAACCCAGGAGCGGGTGAACAAGTTCGCCGACGTGACGGACGATCATCAGTTTATTCATGTCGATCCGGAACGTGCCAAGGAGACCCAATTTGGTGGGCCTATCGCTCACGGGTTTCTAACGCTGTCCTTATTGCCCCACTTCGGCGAGCAAGGCGTCGCCATGGGGGTGGAGAATGTGGCGGTGCGTATTAACTACGGGCTTAACAAAGTCAGATTCCTTTCTCCGGTCAGAGTGGGAAGTAAAATCCGGGCGCGTTATAAATTTTTAGGTTTTGAAGAAAAGCGCCCGGGACAATTCTTGTTGTCTCACGAAGTCACCGTTGAGATTCAGGGCGTGGAGAAACCAGCGATGATTGCTGAATCGCTGGGCATGGCTGTTTTGGAAAATTGACTAAAACTGTATTAACTGTAACTGATAGAGTATCGATGAGGAATAGATTATGAAAGAAGCAGTGATTGTCTCAACTGCCCGTACGCCCATTGGCAAAGCTTATCGCGGCGCCTTAAACAATACCGAGTCCGCCATTATTGGCGGCCACGCGGTCCGCGAAGCGGTAAAACGCGCCGGCGTGGATCCCGCGGAAGTCGAAGAGCTGGTGTTTGGTGCCGCTTTGCAGCAAGGTTGCCAGGGTGGCAATCACGCGCGCCGTGTTGCGTTGGTGGGCGGTTTGCCGGTAACTACCGCCGCCCAGAGCATGGATCGACAATGTTCCTCGGGTCTCATGGCAATTGCCACAGCTGCCAAGCAGGTAATGGTCGATGGAATGGAAATCGTTATTGGCGGCGGTCTGGATTCCATCAGCCTGGTGCAAAACGAGAAGATGAATACCTTCCGTATTCAGGATCCGCAAATCATGGACATCAAGCCGGAAGTTTTCATGCCCATGATCGACACGGCGGAAGTGGTGGCCAAACGTTACAACATCAGCCGCGACGCGCAGGATGAGTACGCGCTGGAAAGTCAACGTCGCACCGCGGCTGCCCAGGAAGCCGGCAAGTTTGACGACGAAATCGCACCCATTAAAACCACCAAGATGCTGGTGGACAAGGAAACCAAGGAAGTCTCTTATCAGGAGGTCACGCTAGCAAAAGATGAAGGCAACCGTCCGGAGACAACCCTGGAAGGTTTGACCGGACTCAAGCCGGTACGCGACAACGGTGTGATTACTGCGGGCAATGCGAGTCAGTTGTCCGACGGAGCTTCGGCTTGCGTCATTATGGCTGCGTCTATTGCAGAAAAGCGCAACATTGAACCGCTGGGCATCTACCGCGGCATGGCCGTTGCCGGCACCGAGCCGGATGAAATGGGTATTGGTCCCGTGTTTGCAGTGCCGAAGTTGCTTAAGCGCAACGGCTTGACCATGGATGATGTCGGCCTGTGGGAATTGAACGAAGCCTTCGCCGTACAGGTTATCTATTGCCGCGACAAGCTGGGCATTCCCGGTGACCGACTCAATGTAAACGGTGGAGCGATTTCGATTGGGCATCCCTATGGTATGAGTGGTGCGCGGATGGTGGGTCACGCCCTGATCGAAGGTAAGCGCCGCGGTGTTAAATACGTGGTTGTTACCATGTGTGTAGGCGGCGGTATGGGTGCGGCCGGCTTGTTTGAAGTGGTTTAAAAAAACGAGTCTCGAGTCTCCTAGTCGTTAATCGCTAGTAAGGCTAGCCTGCGGCTAGCATCGGGACTGGGAACTAGAGGTTGGCGACTAGGGGGCGTGTTATGAAATTAGAAGGCAAGACGGTTGTAGTTACCGGTGGCGCCAGCGGTATTGGCCGCGGTTTGGTGGAGCGTTTCAAAAAAGAGGGCGCTGCCAACATTGTGATTGCCGACATTAATGCCGGGGAGCTGGAAGCATTTGCAGCGGAAGTGGGCGCCACGGCGCAATTGTGCGATGTGGGCAAGGAAGAAGAGGTAGAAAAACTCGTTAAGTACACGGAAGACACTTTCGGGCAAATCGATTTATTCTGCGGCAACGCGGGCATTATCGCCAAGGGCGGCGTGGAAACGCCAAACGAGACCTGGGACAAAATGTGGGCGGTCAACGTCATGGCTCACGTTTACGCCACGCGCCACGCCCTACCCGCCATGCTGAAGCGTGGCGACGGCTACTTTCTTATTACCGCTTCGGCAGCTGGGTTGCTATCGCAAGTTGGTTCGGCGACCTATTCCGTTACCAAGCACGCGGCAGTTGCTCTGGCGGAGTGGATCTTGATCACCCACGGTGCGCAAGGCATTAAGGTATCCGCCCTGTGTCCGCAGGCGGTGGAATCCAAAATGACGGCAAATAGCGACGGCGGTGTGGCCGGACAGGACGGTATGCTAAGCGCGGCGCAGGTGGCCGAGGTGGTGGTTCAGTCCCTCGACGAAGAACGTTTCATGGTGCTGCCGCACCCGGAAGTGGAAAAATACTTTCGCAACAAAGCCAGCGATTATCAGCGCTGGATACGCGGTATGCAGCGTTTGCAGGCGCAGTTTGGTAGTTTGCCTATACCAGAATAGATTCCCTGGCTGTTCTCGCAGCGCTGCATTTCTATATCGTTTTTCGTTACCGAAGCAAAAAAGCCGGCCCTGAAAAGCCGGCTTTTTGTTTCCATCAGTGATGGAGAGTGGGATCTAAATATCGATTGGCAGGGTGTAGGACACGCCGATTGTACGAAGGTCTACTTCATCCAGGTCCGCAAAGTGAATTTCAACCCCGACTTGCCCGGGTCCTACTGGGAAGCCGATGCCGCCGCCGAAAATCAGGTCGTGCCCGTCGTCATCTTCGAAAAATGTAGGGCCGCTGACGTCAACGTCCCAGCGGAGCAGGCCGAGCCGCCCGTAAAGAGTGAGATTGTTTCCGATGCTAGTGCTGGCTTTGACCGCGCCGAACAGCGCGTCGGCTGAAACCCGAACGCCCTGTTGGCTGGCACTGCCGAAGTCCCAAAAGCCGGCTTCAAGACTAAGCTCCTCAGAGAAGGCAACGCCGGCGCCGAGCCGCAAGAAAGTATCGTCTGTTTCAAATCGACCCAGCTCGGCGTCGGCGATGCCAACACTGCCGTCTACATAGAGCTGATTGGCCAGTGCAAATGGGGCAAAAGCCGCGATCACTAGAGAGCTTCCAATTGTTAGTATGGTTTTTTGCATAACGCTTCTCCTCCTAGGACAATGTGGCGGCCATTCTAGAGGATGGCGAGCGAATAAACCATGAACTAATTCGCTCGGATGGTACCTGAATGAACATTCGGACCCGAATGACCGTCGCTGAGGCCTGCCGGTTGGTTATCGGCGGGGATTGAGATAATGTAAGCGACAGGGTGAATATATGGCGGCTCGGTCGGCTACCGAGCGTGCCAAGGTACGTCATTGACGAGAGGTCATCATTTTATGAGCAAGTCACCGCGGGAATCGCAGCGCGGCGCCTCCGAAAACAAGACATCCGGCGGCAAGTCGCAAGCGGAAAATATTCGTTCCCTGGACGAACCTCGGGGATCCTCGGCCATCGACGAACTGGGTCTGCCCGTGGACGAGCATTTTGAAGAGGTCTCCGAGAATGGCAAAAAGGTGCGGCAGCGCGGGATATACCTGCTGCCAAATCTGTTTACCACTGCAGCTCTGTTCAGTGGGTTCTACGCGATTATTGCAGGTATGAATGGCAGCTTCGAAGCCGCTGCGGTGGCTATTGTGGTAGCCGGTGTATTCGACGCCCTGGACGGGCGTATTGCGCGTCTGACCAACACCAGCAGTGCTTTTGGGGTCGAGTACGACAGTTTGTCCGATATGGTTTCTTTCGGCTTGGCCCCGGCCTTAGTGATGTTCAACTGGGCTTTGGCGCCCATGGGTGAGCTCGGCTGGGCGGTGGCCTTCGCCTTTTCAGCTTGCGCGGCTTTGCGCCTGGCGCGATTCAACACCCAGGCCGCCACAGTCGATAAGAGCTTCTTCGTGGGGCTCTCCAGTCCTCCCGCTGCAGGCTTGTTGGCTGGGATGATATGGGTAGGCCACGATGTCGAAGTGGGACCGGAGCTGGCCATCCTGGCCGCGATAGTTACCGTGTTGGCAGCCCTGCTGATGGTATCCAATGTCAAATACTTCAGCTTCAAAAGTATCGATTTCAGGGGGCGAGTCCCTTTTGTTGCAATCCTCGTTGTAGTCGCACTATTCACGCTATTTGCGGTCCAACCGGACGTGGTGCTGTTGGGTATGGCGGTTACTTACGGGCTGTCTGGCCCGTTATTCTGGTTGTGGCGTCGCCGACGAATCCTGAAAAGAGGCTCCAGCGGCACCTGAGCCTCGAGCGGGACGCTGAAAAGCGGGGGTCGCCAGGACCATGATGAGCTAGCAGGAAGCCCCGGTTCCGAGGCACTGTGCCGAGGTCTGGGAGGCGTCTGATTTCCCCAAATTTGTTATTGCTAAGCGTCATGAGATGCGTATAATGCGCATCCCACGGTTGAGGCGTGCCCTTAGCTGGTTTTTTA
>JBBDIU010000164.1:0-10152 GCA_040880205.1 Cellvibrionaceae bacterium | reverse complement strand
TGGCGGGAACAATTTCTTTCGTGGGGCTGTTGCTTACCCACATCATCCGCTTGGCCATTGGTCCGGACCATCGTTTTCTCCTGCCTTTATCGGCCATGGCCGGTGCCATTTTGTTGTTATTGGCGGATACCCTGGCGCGTTTGCTGATCGCGCCGGCGGAATTGCCGGTCGGTCTGGTAACGGCCATCGTGGGCGCACCGTTTTTTATTTCCTTGTTGCGCCGTCGCCATCAATATGGAATGCAGTAACATGACCTTAGCGGTAAACAATATCGACTTGGCGATCGGTGAGAAAACGCTGCTAAGGGGGATTAGCTTCAATCTCGAAGCCGGTGAGTTGCTTGCTGTTATCGGCCCCAATGGGGCCGGCAAAACCAGTTTGTTAAAAGGTATCGCGGGAGAGCTGGTGTCCTCGGTTGGTTCAGTCACTATCGGCGGAACGGACATTGGCGGGCTATCCTTGCAAGATCGCGCGCGGACAATGGCGGTGTTGCCACAGCTGAGTTTATTAAATTTCCCCTATACGGTTGAGGAAGTCATTGTGCTCGGACGCTCTCCCCACGCGACGGGGGCACAACGGGACGAGGCGATTGTGGCGGAGACAATGGCCCGCATGGACATTCTTCATCTGGGCGGTCGTTTGTATACCCAGCTGTCCGGTGGCGAAAAGCAGCGGGTACAACTGGCCCGGGTTATGGCTCAGGTATGGCAAGGCGATACGACGAACCCTGGGTTACTGCTGTTGGACGAGCCCACCGGCGCTTTGGACCTGGGACATCAACAATTGCTGATGCACACGCTCCAAACGCTTGCGACCCAGGGTATAGCGATGCTCATGACAGTTCACGACATCAACATTGCGGCTGCCTACGCCGATCGAATTCTAGCGTTGAAGGATGGATGCTGTGTGGCAATGGGTGTTCCCGAGGAGGTTATTACCGGACCGATTATGAAAGAATTGTATAACGTCGATTTGCGAATTTTATCCCATCCGGATTCCGCTAAACCCGTGGCGCTGGGAATCTAATGCGATTATTGGCCGTTACTCTGTTATGTTTCGCGACGGTTGCGGGCGCTGACGTTAGGGTTGAGGATTACTTGGGCCGCACGGTTACACTGCAAAGCCCAGCCACGCGGATCATCGCCCTGGCGCCGCACATTGTGGAAAATGTCTACTCGGCGGGCGCGGGGGAGTATCTGGTCGGTGCGGTGGAGTACAGTAACTATCCACCCGAAGCGAACGATTTACCGCGTATTGGTGCTTTCAACAGTTTTAGCCTGGAGGCCATTCTGGCCCTTTCGCCGGACCTGGTAATAACCTGGGTGTCGGGCAATGGCGGTGGGGTTGTTGAACAACTCTCTGGGCTCGGCATAGCAGTTTACGCCGATGAACCACAAACGCTGGCCGACATCGCGCGATCCATTCAGGATATTGGCGAGCTCACCGGGAAAACAGCCGAAAGCGAAGCGGTGGCGGGACGGTTTCTCTCGCGACTGAATGCCCTGGAAAATCGCTACTCCAAGGCTCGCCGCCTGAACGTTTTCTACCAGGTCTGGAATCAACCGCTGCAAACAGTAAATGGCGACCACATTATTACCGATGTATTGCGCCTTTGCGGTGCCGATAATGTTTTTTCTGACGCACTGTCTCTTGCCCCAAAAATCAACATCGAAACGGTTCTGGCAAGAGATCCCGACGTTATTCTTGCCAGTGGTGCCGGAGATGAAAAACCGCAATGGCTGGATGATTGGAAACGGTTTCCCGATATGCAAGCGGTTAGGAATAATCACTTATTCTTCGTCCCTCCTGATTATATTCAGCGTCATACGATTCGCATTCGCCACGGTGCTGAACGAGTATGTGAGCAGTTAGAGAAGAGTCGCTAATTTGGGGCTGGTGCCTGTCGACCAGTTTGCTGCTGGGGTCGGCATTTCGAAAACGCGGTAAATACATCCCTGTAGCTCCCTCGCTTCATCCCTGAAGCGAGGGTTTCACTCGTCACGTCCCTGTGACTCGCCCTTCGGGCAGCTTCGCTGTGCTTATCGGCTTTCCTGCCGATTAGTCGAAATGCCCACCCCAGCACCAAACTTTTACTGTGGCTACTCCAACACTTTCTGTTTGTTCGCAGAGATAGCGTCTAAGCACTGCTTTAATTGTGATCGTGCGGCGGGCAATTGCTTGAAGACAGGAGTCCGGTGTTTGCTGATGTGACCGTCGTCAGCAGGGGCGTGTATTTGCTCCTGCAATACGTGCATTTCCGCCATCCTTGGCGGTCATGCTGGCGCCGAGCCCCCAGGGATGGGTTCACGGCATGTCACAGCAGTGAATACCGGACTCCTGTTCGGGCACGTTACCCATGCCCTGCACGAATATCTTACCTCTTATCTTCCGGCACATAATCCCGCTGCGTATACCCCGTATACAACTGCCGGGGACGGCCGATTTTGAAGGGGCTGCTAAGCATTTCGTGCCAGTGGGCGATCCAGCCGACGGTGCGGCCGGTGGCGAAGATAACGGTGAACATGTCGGTGGGAATGCCGATGGCCTTCATAATAATGCCGGAATAGAAGTCCACGTTGGGATAGAGTTTTTTCTCGATGAAGTAGGGGTCGGACAGGGCGATTTCTTCCAGGCGTGTAGCAATAGGCAATAAAGGATCGTTGTCGATGCCCAGCTCTTTCAATACCTCGTCGCAGGTTTGCTTCATCACTTTGGCGCGGGGGTCGAAGTTTTTGTAAACGCGGTGGCCAAAGCCCATCAGGCGGAAAGGATCGTCTTTATCTTTTGCCCTGGCGACGTATTTGTCGATATTTTTCACGTCGCCGATTTCGCTCAGCATTTCCAATACCGCTTCGTTGGCGCCGCCGTGGGAGGGGCCCCAGAGGGCCGCGATACCCGAAGCAATACAGGCGAAAGGATTGGCGCCGGAGGAGCCTGCCAGCCGCACGGTTGAGGTCGAGGCGTTTTGTTCGTGGTCGGCGTGTAGCAGAAAGATTTTGTCCATGGCCCGCGCCAGTACCGGGTTCACTTCCGGCGGATCGCAGGGCGTGCCGAACATCATGTGCAGGAAATTTTCGCTGTAGCTGAGGGAATTGATGGGGTAGAGAAAAGGTTGACCGATATGATGCTTGAAACACATTGCCGCCAGGGTGGGCATTTTCGCGATCAGGCGGTGGGCGGAAATAAGTCGGTGCTGCTGATCGTGAATGTCCAGTGCGTCGTGGTAGAAGGCGGACAAGGCGCCGACCACACCGCACATGATCGCCATCGGGTGAGCACTGCGTTTAAAGCCTTTGTAAAAATTGACGATTCCTTCGTGCACCATGGTGTGATGGGTGATGATGTGGACAAATTCGGCCTTTTGCTGTGGCGAGGGCAGTTCGCCGTGCAGGAGGAGGTAGCAGGTTTCCAGGTAATCGCTGTGTGCCGCCAGTTGTTCAATGGGATAACCGCGATGCAGCAGCACGCCGTTGGCGCCGTCGATATAGGTAATTTTGCTTTCACAAGCGGCGGTGGAGACAAAGCCAGGATCGTAGGTGAAGTAGCCTTTGCCGACCAGGCTGTTTACGTCGATAACATCGGGCCCGGTGGAGCCGGCGTAGATGGGGAGTTCGATGGATTCCTTGGAACCGTCAATAGTCAAGTGGGCCTTCTTGTCAGTCATTCATCGACTCCTGTAAATCGTAATGCGAAAGAACCGGTGGATCGGCGGCCTGAAAGCCATTTGCGCCTGAATTCCGCCGGCCACCGCCGGCAGCAGCGGCAAAATTTGCGGTGGACAACTATAAGCCCACAAGCGGGATTGTCAAATCACCCGGCTGGCACGCTGTCGAATACCGGCTTGGCGCGGGCATATCGACCTTGTAAGTGATTGTTTGCTGGTGTCCGATTTTTGCGGGCACTCCGCAGGTGCCGCCGTTCTCGGTCCGTTATCCAGCACCGGCAACTGGAAGGGTATAGAAGAAGCCAGCAGTATAACCAAGTTGATGGCGCAGTGACCCCGACAGCCTGGATTTGCCGTTTAGCCGGCCATGCACCAAATTGGGGTCGGCAGGTTGCCGTTCCGACGACTCCCGGCCCGAGATTGGGGCAAGAAAAAAGCCTTAAATAAGAGTAAGATAGCACAGGCTTGGCGCGCCGATCCGTGCGACTGTGATTTGTATTTTGCGACTGCTCTCTCTATAATCTCGCGCGATCTTCCATGGGGCTAATCGACTCACGTCCGCACGCATGCGCCAGCGGGAATGCATTCCCGGCAAGGCTCTATCTCACTGTCAAAAGGTAAGCTGTAACTGTGACTGACAAACGACCGGTTAACTTAGACCTGACCACTATAAGATTTCCCATCACCGCTATTGTTTCCATTACCCATCGTATTTCCGGCGTTGTCCTCTATGCGGCCATTGCCGTTTTACTGTGGATGCTGCAAGCGAGCCTGGCATCCGAGGAGAGTTTTCTGGCACTGAAGGATCTGCTGGGCCACCCTCTGGCTCAATTTGTTCTGTGGGCAACGCTGGCGGCGATTGCCTATCATTTGGTGATGGGTATCCGCCACATGATCATGGATTTGGGCTGGGGCGAAAGTCTTAAAGGCGGCAGGCGCGGCGCGCAGTTGGCCCTTGGGTGCGCGTTGATACTGATTGTCCTGGCGGGAGTTTGGGTATGGTAACCGCAGTTACGAATTTAGGTCGCAGTGGTGTTTACGATTGGTTGGTGCAGCGCATTACCGCCGTGGTGCTTGCCGCCTACACTTTCTTTATTGTGGGCTTTATCCTGAGTCACCCGCAATTGGATTACGCGGAGTGGCAGGCACTGTTCAGTCACTTCTGGGTGCGCATATTCAGCCTGTTGGCGCTGGTCTCGATGGCTGCCCATGCCTGGATCGGCCTGTGGGTGGTGCTGACCGACTACGTAACGACACAAACCATGGGTCGCAAGGGCCCTGCCATTCGGCTCGGTTTGCAGATTGTTCTCGGCGTGGTCACCGTCGCTTATACGGTGTGGGGCATCGAGATACTGTGGGGTTTCTGATATGAGCAATATGCGCACAATTTCATACGACGGCATTGTGATTGGCGGCGGGGGTGCCGGAATGCGTGCGGCCTTGCAACTGGCCAGCTCCGGCTACAAGACGGCAGTCATTACCAAGGTATTTCCCACCCGCTCACACACCGTGTCGGCCCAGGGCGGCATTACCTGCGCCATTGCCAGTGCCGACCCCCAGGACGATTGGCGCTGGCACATGTACGACACGGTCAAGGGCTCGGACTATATCGGGGATCAGGATGCCATCGAGTACATGTGTTCCGTGGGTCCTGAGGCGGTATTCGAACTGGAACACATGGGCCTGCCGTTTTCCCGCACCGACAATGGGCGTATTTACCAGCGTCCCTTTGGTGGCCAGTCCAAGGACTATGGACGCGGCGGCCAGGCGGCGCGCACCTGCGCCGCGGCCGACCGCACCGGCCACGCCTTGCTGCATACCCTCTATCAGAACAATATCCGCAACAACACCGTGTTCCTCAACGAATGGTTCGCGGTGGATTTGGTAAAAAACCAGGACGGCGCCGTGGTTGGCGTGATCGCTATCAATATGGAAGACGGCGAAACGATTTTCGTGAAATCCAAGGCCACTGTTTTTGCAACCGGCGGCGCCGGTCGCATCTACGCCTCCACTACCAATGCCCACATCAATACCGGCGACGGCGTAGGCATGTCATTGCGCGCGGGTTTTCCGGTGCAGGACATTGAAATGTGGCAGTTTCACCCGACCGGCATTGCCGGCGCCGGTGTGCTGGTGACGGAAGGCTGCCGGGGCGAAGGCGGCTATCTTATTAATAAGGACGGCGAACGCTTCATGGAGCGCTATGCGCCCAATGCCAAAGACCTGGCCGGTCGCGACGTGGTGGCCCGTTCCATGGTGCTGGAGATTCTCGAAGGGCGCGGCTGCGGTCCGGAAGGCGACCACGTTTTCCTAAAACTGGATCACCTGGGGGCCGAAACCCTCAACGCCAAGTTGCCGGGTATTCTGGAACTGTCGCGGACCTTTGCTCGCGCCGATCCGATCAAGGAACCGATTCCGGTGGTGCCCACCTGCCACTACATGATGGGTGGCATCCCCACCAATGTGAGTGGCCAGGCTTTGACCCAGGATGCCGCCGGCAAGGAAACGATTATCGACGGCTTTTACGCCTGTGGCGAAGTGGCCTGCGTGTCGGTACACGGCGCCAATCGCCTGGGCGGCAACTCCCTGCTCGACTTGGTGGTATTTGGCCGCGCGTCGGGCCTGTTCATCGAACAAGCCTTGCGCGAAGGCATTGAACACCGCGAAGCTACTGATTCGGATATTGAAGCCGCCATGGCGCGCCTCAATCGGCTCAACCAATCCACCGACGGTGAAGATGTGGCCAGCCTGCGCAAGGAACTGCAAACCACCATGCAAAATCACTTCGGGGTGTTTCGCAAGGGCGAGTTCATGCAGGAGGGCATTGAGAAATTGGCGGTACTGCGCGAACGCATTGGCAATGTTCGGCTCGACGACAAGAGTCTGGCCTTCAACACCGCCCGCATCGAAGCTCTGGAACTGCAAAACCTGCTGGAAGTGGCGGAAGCCACCGCCATTGCCGCGGAAGCGCGCAAGGAAAGTCGCGGCGCCCACGCGCGGGAGGATTATCAGGACCGCGACGACGAAAACTGGCTGTGCCATTCCCTGTATTTCCCTGGGGAGAAACGGGTCGCCAAGCGGAGCGTCAATTTCGCGCCCACGACCATGGAGGCCTTTGAGCCCAAAGCGCGTACCTATTAATAGCTAGCGCGTACCCATTAACAGTTAATGGGTACCGCTGTCTTTTGGCGCGGTATGCATGGCTGATTGTAGTTAATTGTTCCATTGCTGATAGTTTTATATTTAGTAGCTCAGCCTTCTCCGATTTTTTGGGAAGCCGCACACGGTGAAAGAATCAATGCTGAAAATTGAAGTGTATCGCTACAACCCCGAGGCGGATAGCAAGCCTTCCATGAAGACCTACGAACTGGACACCCAGGGCAAGGATCTGATGGTATTGGATGTGCTGGAAATGTTGAAAGCCGAGGATCCCAGCCTGACCTACCGCCGGTCGTGCCGTGAGGGAGTCTGTGGCTCCGACGGCATGAACATCAACGGCAAGAACGGACTGGCGTGTGTTACCCCCTTGTCCGAGTGTGTGAAGGGCGACAAGCTGGTGCTGCGCCCGCTGCCGGGTTTGCCGGTTATTCGCGATCTTATCGTGGATCTGAGCGTCTTTTACGCGCAGTACGAGAAGATCCAGCCCTATTTGCAAAACAATACCCCCGCGCCGGCCATCGAGCGGCTCCAATCGCCGGAAGAGCGCGCCAGGTTGGACGGACTGTATGAATGTATACTGTGCGCCTGCTGTTCAACCAGTTGTCCCTCCTTCTGGTGGAATCCGGAAAAGTTCATAGGTCCCGCGGGTCTGCTGCAGGCCTATCGGTTCCTGGCCGACAGTCGGGATACCGCGACCGACGAGCGTTTGGCGGCGATGGATGATCCCTTTAGTGTATTTCGTTGTCATGGTATCCAGAACTGCGTGGCGGTGTGCCCCAAGGGATTGAATCCTACCCGCGCGATTGGCCACATACGCAATATGCTGCTGCAACGTGCCACCTGACACCGCAACTTACATCTTACATGTCAAGTAAAGTGGCGAAGGGCGGAAATGGTTGAAGTGTGGGAAAACTGGTAAACAATGTAGGTGTAACCAAGGGTAAATCGTTGAAAAGCGCTCAATAGGCGCAATGTTATTAACTATCGCAATGTCGTACTTATATATAGAGTAACTCGTGGCCTCAGCGGGCGGCACGAACCGCCCGTTAACAACGCTTCCTTTATAACCTCGAGGAATCGCGTTGGCTGGCCGTACAATTCATGTACATAGCGGGGTCCGGTTCGACTGTGTAGCCAGCGCTTTTTGGTTAAATAGCCGGATTTATCGAATCCCAGCGGGCTTCTGAAAAAGCGCAACGGGCAATTCTCGAGATAGCGCCCGCGGGCTTTATTTCCGGGCTCGCTAGCCGGATTTCGCGCCCCTTGATGTATTAAAGGTGGGCAACCATGCAAGGCGATGCTACAACTGGCGTTATGGAGCTACTGTGGAGTACATCCCAGCTGTCGGGTGGGAATGCGTCCTATGTAGAGGATCTGTACGAGGAATATCTGCACAATCCCAATGGCGTGCCAGAGGAATGGCGCAGCTATTTCGAAAAACTGCCCCGCATCGAAGGCGTGGTTACCCAGGACACACCCCATTCCGTCGTTCGTGAGCATTTCCAACTGCTCGGCAAGCGACGCGCCCGTCCCATTGCCGCGCCCGGTTCTGGCGGCGTTAACATCGAGCATGAGCGCAAGCAGGTCAAGGTTGTCCAGCTCATCAGCTCCTATCGTTTTCGCGGCCACCAAAAAGCCACGCTCGACCCACTAGGTTTGATGGAGCGGGAAACCGTTCCCGATCTGGATCTCGGCTTTCACGGCCTGACCCAGGCGGATCTCGATACAGTCTTCCAGACCGGCAATCTGTTCATGGGCAAGGAAGAAGCTCCCTTGCAGGAAATTATTGAGGTGCTGGAGCAGACCTACTGCGGCTCGGTTGGCCCGGAAATCATGCACATCACAAATTTCGCGGAAAAGCAGTGGCTGCAGCAGCGTCTGGAAAGCGTGCGCTCCCGCCCAGCTTATGGCGACGAGTTGCGCCGCAATCTGCTGGAGCGCCTCACGGCGGCGGAGGGCCTGGAGCGGCATCTGGACAGCAAGTACCCCGGCACCAAACGCTTCGGGCTGGAAGGGGGAGAAAGCTTCATTCCCCTGCTGGATGCTCTGATCAATCGGGCTGGCTATTATGGCGCCAAGGAAATCGTACTGGGCATGGCACATCGGGGGCGTTTGAATACTTTGGTCAATATTCTCGGCAAGAATCCAGCTGAGTTGTTCGACGAATTCGAAGGCAAACAATTCATTGGCACCTCCGGCGACGTGAAATACCACCAGGGCTTTTCCTCCAACGTCATGACACCTGGCGGTGAAGTGCACTTGGCCATGGCCTTCAATCCCAGCCATTTGGAAATTGTTACACCGGTGGTTGTCGGTTCCGTGCGAGCGCGTCAGGACCGCCGCAACGATCCGCTGGGAAATAAAGTGGTGCCGATTGCCGTGCACGGCGACGCGGCCTTCGCCGGGCAGGGCGTGGTAATGGAAACTTTCCAGATGTCCCAAACCCGCGCCTATTATACTGGCGGTACGATTCACGTGGTTATTAACAATCAGGTGGGCTTCACGACCAGTCGGCGCGATGACGCGCGCTCCACTGAATACTGCACCGATGTGTCCAAAATCGTCGGCGCGCCGGTTTTCCACGTGAACGGGGACGATCCGGAAGCGGTGTTGTTCGTCACCCAACTGGCCATGGACTACCGCCACGAGTTCAAACAGGATGTGGTTATCGACTTGGTTTGTTACCGCCGTCGCGGGCACAATGAGACCGATGAACCGTCGTCGACTCAGCCCATCATGTACAGCGCTATTCGCAAACAAAAAACCACCCGTACCTTGTATGCCGAGAAATTAGTTGCTGCAGGCGTGATTAGCCAGGACGACGCGGATCGGATGAACGATGACTATCGCGCGGCACTGGATCGTGGCGATCACGTGGCCAATGGCCTGGTAAGCGAACCCGATAGTTCGCTGTTCGTGGATTGGTCGCCCTATATTGGGCACGATTGGACCACGCCGGCGGATACCACTTACCGGCTCAAGGAATTACAGGCACTCGGCCACAAGATGTGCGAAATTCCCGACGGCGTCGTAGTACAAAAACAGGTGGCAAAAATTTACGAAGACCGGCGCAAAATGGCCGGCGGTGCACTGCCCATTAACTGGGGCATGGGCGAGATGTTGGCCTATGCCACCTTGTTGAAGCAAGGATTTCGCTTGCGCATTACCGGGCAGGATGTGCGCCGTGGAACCTTCTCCCACCGTCATGCGGTGATTAACAGCCAGAAGGACGGCTCCACTTATTATCCTCTGTCGAATCTCTTTCCGGGCCAGCCGGATTTTGACATCTATGATTCGCTACTGTCGGAAGAAGGGGTGTTGGCTTTTGA
>JBBDIU010000163.1:0-10267 GCA_040880205.1 Cellvibrionaceae bacterium | reverse complement strand
CCGCACTATATGTCGCCGTGGCGCTGACCTTTTCCAGCACAATTATTATTGTCAAACTGCTGTCCGACAAGCGGGAAGTGGATTCCCTGCACGGTCGTATCGCCGTCGGCTTTCTGATTGTTCAGGATCTGGTGGTAGTACTGGCCATGCTGGTGCTATCGGCGTTTGGAGTCGGGGCGGACGAAGCCAAGGGCGACGCGTTCCAACAAGTCACCCGAGTGCTCCTGCATGGGCTGGCAATGCTCGTTTTTGTTGCCCTATTTATCCGCTATATCGCCACGCCCCTGACTCGACGTATTGCGCATTCCTCAGAGTTGCTGGTGACGTTTGTAATTGGCTGGGCGGCTCTGTTCGCGGCATTGGGGGACTACCTGGGCTTTAGTAAAGAGCTAGGTGGGTTGTTGGCGGGTGTATCCCTTGCCTCCACGCCATTTCGGGAAGCAATGGTCGCCCGCTTATCGCCGTTGCGGGATTTTTTATTGCTGTTTTTCTTTATTGCCCTGGGGGCGCAACTCGACTTGAGTCTGCTGGGTGCACAAGTGTTTCCCGCGCTTGTTTTTTCCGTTTTCGTGCTGGTCGGCAACCCGTTAATCGTGACCATCATCATGGGTGCCATGGGTTATCGCAAACGCACGGGGTTTTTGGCGGGCCTCACCGTGGCGCAGATCAGCGAATTTTCGCTGATCTTCATGGCAATGGGGATGAGCCTGGGCCACGTAAGCGCCGATGCATTGGGGCTGGTGACGCTGGTGGGTCTAATCACGATCGCACTGTCGGTTTACATGATCACCTATTCCCATACGCTTTATCGCTGGTTGGAGCCGGCGCTGGACATTTTCGAGCGCCGCTCCCCGTATCGCGAGGAGAACGTGGATGACCAATCCATCGCGGGCAAGCCCTACGATGTCATTCTGTTTGGACTCGGTCGCTACGGTACCGGTATCGCCCGCTATCTGTCCGACGCCAAGTTGAGAATTCTGGCTATCGATTTTAATCCCGACGAAATTCGCCGCTGGCGTCAGCGGGGTTTTGACGCCGCCTATGGCGACGCTTCGGATCAGGAGCTATTGGGCAGCCTGCCACTGAAGGGCGTCAAATGGGTAATCTGCGCCCTCCCCCAGCACGAACTGGGCCTCACCCACGAAGACCCGCGCCTGGCACTACTGGATGGACTGAAGCATTACGGGTTCGCCGGAAAGATTGCGGTTTCCACCCACGATTCGCGCGACATCGACACGTTGCGCGAACGCGGCGCCGACTTGGTGTTGTCACCCTTTATTGATGCCGCGGAACGGGCGGTGGGGAGGATTATTGCCAATGAGACGTGAATAGTGAATAGTGCCCTTTGAACATTGGGCCAGGTCAAGCATTTACCGATCGATGCTGTCCCCGTTTTACTTGTTCCCTGTTCCCTGTTCCCTGTTCCCTGCCCCTGGAACAATTTTCAAGCCTACCTGAAATATCTTGCCGTGAACGATTTGTCGGATAACCAGTTCCACGTTGCCGAAGCGAATGCGGTCGCCCACTACGGCTTTGTGATGGAAGCGTTGGTTCATGAAGTCGGCCACTGATTTTTCCGCATGTTCCGGTGGAACGGGCGCGCCGTAAAATTGAGCAATGTCGTTTAGGTGAGTGTCGCCGCGCAGGGAAAACTGGCCGAAAAATTCGTTGCTGCGCAAGCGCAAAGGCGTGGGGAGCCTGTGGAACAGCGGCGACAACTCGGACAAATCGTGAATACGCGCCAGTAGAATTAGATAATCATCGGGCTCCAGAATAGTGTCGGGCTGGGATTCCAACAACACGCCGCGGCGTACCACACCCAGTAAATTGACCTGGGTCGGCAGTGGCAGTTTACTCACCTTGTAGGCATCCGCCGGACTGCCGGGGTGGACCCGATAGGCCACCAGTTCGCAACCCGGATGGCCGGGAATTCCCAGGCTCAATTGCTGCAATTCTTCTTGCCGTGGCGGAACCTCAAGTCCCAACCAGCGCGCCATGGGCGCGATGGTCCAGCCTTGCAGACAGAGCGACAACAGGACCACGAAAAAAGTCAGTTGAAAATAGGTGTCGCTGTTTTCCAAACCGGATAAATAAGGAAACAAGGCCAGAATAATCGGGACTGCCCCTTTCAATCCCACCCAACTGACAAACGCCTGCTCCCGCCATGGAAACCGAAACGGGGCCAGGCAAAGGACCACCGCCAGTGGCCGGGCGACAAATATCAGTACCAGGGCGATGACCAAACCGGGATAAACGACGTCAAGGAGACTCGATGGCGTCACCAGTAGGCCCAGCATGAGGAACATGCCAATCTGACTTAACCAGGCCATTCCATCGTGAAAGCGACGAATGTCGTGATGGTTGTTGAGCGCTTTGTTGCCCAAAGTCAGGCCGATAATGTAAATAGCCAGGAATCCGCTGCCCCCCCAGAGATTGGCAAGACTAAACAAGGCGATACCCGCCGACATAACCAACAACGGGTATAACGATAGCGGCAAGGTCACCCGGTTGACCAGCCAGGCCAAACCCCAACCGCCGGCCAAACCAATGGCCAGGCCCAAACCCAGTTGCTGGACAAATTGTCCCGCGAGCATCCAACCGGAAAAGTCGCCCGGTGTTCCCAATACCGCAACCAGGGTTATGGTTAGGAAGATCGCCATCGGATCGTTGGTGCCCGATTCGATTTCGAGGGTGGCGCTACTGCGCTCCTTTAATTCGAGTCCAGCGGCGTGCAACAAACCAAATACGGCCGCGGCATCAGTGGAACCAACGATGGCGCCCAGCAGCAAGCCTTCCTGCCAGGGCCAACCCAGGACCCAGGCCGCCGCGGCCCCGACCATGCCGGCCGTGAGTACCACACCCGCGGTGGAAAGTGATAGCGCCGGCGCCAGTCCAACCCGAAAGCTGCTGATATTGGTCCGTAAACCACCGTCGAGCAGGATAACGGCGAGAGCGATATTGCCAAACAGAAAGACGGCATCCACATCCTGGAACTGAATGCCGCCCAGGCCTTCCTCGCCGGCCAGCATGCCCAACACCAGAAACACCAACAGCGAGGGAGCACCAACCCGGCGTGAAAACATACTGGCCAGGATGCTCAAAGCGGCAAGCAAGCCACCGAACAGTATGATCTGGTAAACGCCGGTTAACATATAAGCATCACTGGTCGAAATGGCGAGCGCGCGCTCGCGCGGTACTGGCTTAAATACCTTGGGAAACAAGAAGCTACATTCCTCGGCATTCTACCTGAATACCCGGTGCATTGCTTTTGACGACCGAGGCCGCCCCGACGTACATGAACCAGGTCAGTTCAACACCAAAGTCAGTGCCCCGAGCAATAAAAACAGGATGCAGGCACCATAGCGCGCGTAGTCCAGGGGCAATTGCGCCATGATTTTTTCCCCGAAAATTACCACCGGCACGTTCGCCATCATCATGCCCAGGGTAGTTCCCATTGTCACCAGCATGACGTTTTGGTATTCCGCGGCAAGTACGATGGTGGCCACCTGGGTTTTATCGCCAATTTCCGCGATAAAAAACAGTACCGTGGTGGCAAGCATAGGGCCGTAACGATCCAGAATACCCGGCTGACCGTCATCCAGTTTATCGGGAATCAGTACCCACAGTGCGATGGCCAGGAAGCTGCCAGCAATAATCCATTTTGCCAGCCCTTCGGGAACAACCTCGACCAGCCAACTGCCCAGAGCGGCGGACAGCGCGTGGTTCAGCAGGGTGGCGAGAAAAATGCCGACAATAATGCTCCAACGCCTTTTAAAGCGGGCGGCAAGACAGAGAGAAAGGAGTTGGGTTTTATCGCCCACTTCCGCGACGGCAACGGCGAAAGTGGAAAAGAACAGGGCTTCCATCGATACAAGGCTCCGGCGGGACACGCTAACCAAAGGCAAATAGCAATGTCCCGCACCATTTGCCGCAGGTCTCGTCGATGCCGGTGGTCCACACGTCTCGAGTGTGCTGACACGCTCACTGGCCAATGTGCGAGCGGACTACTCCCCCAAGGACCGGCGCATGATAACCATGACGACAAGCGAGTGCAACCGGCCATTATTCGTCCCTCACTAATCGATAACCGTGTGCCTCGATAATTGACCGCGCGGCCTCCCCACGCATGAAACCCAGCAATTCACGAGCGGCGGAACTCTGTTCAGCACGGCGCAGCAGAACAGCGTCCTGCAGAATGGGTTTGTATAAATCATGCGGCACTAGCCAGGCGGAACCGCGTATTGTTTTTCCGTTGTACACAACTTGGGAAAGTGCCACCAGCCCCAACTCGGCGTTGCCGGTACTGACGAACTGAAAGGTCTGTGCAATGTTTTCGCCCCGAACTAATTTGTTTTCCACCGAAAACCACAGATTGAGATGTTTCAGTACCTCTTCAGCCGCCGCGCCGTAAGGCGCCAATCTGGCATTGGCAACGGCCAGTTTTCTGAAGCGACCTTGTCGTAACATCTCGGGCCCCAGATTATTGAGTTCAGTGTCGGCGGACCACAGGGCCAGGGCACCCAACGCATAGGTAAATCGACTGTCGGACAGTGCCAGGCCTTCTTCCACCAGCGCCGCGGGTGTTGCTTGGTCCGCGGACAAAAACACCGCGAAAGGCGCTCCGTTTTTTATTTGGGCGTAAAGCTTACCGGACGAGCCAAACGCCAGCCTAACACTGTGCCCCGTATGCTTTTCGAATTCCGAGGATAGTTCCTTCATGGGAGCTGAGAAATTCGCGGCCACGGCCACTAGAATTTCTTCCGCAACCGCGTTACAGGAGAGCAAGCTGACAAACACAAATAACAGTAAGCGATTTGAATTCACTGAGAGCGCCAAAGGCTACGACATATTACCGCTATGGTGAATTCGCCGGCGCACGGAATCAAGCGATTTGTACTTATTCCGCAGGCGGTTCCCGCTTCTCCAGGGAACTGTAGGCGGGCCCTTCGATGAATTGGCCATCCGGCGCAAAGCGGCTGCCGTGGCAGGGGCAGTCCCAAGTGTTGTCGGCTGCATTCCAATTGACCATGCATTTCATGTGCGGACACAAAGGGGAAAGCGTGGATAGCTCATCCTCTGGCGAACGATAAACCGCATAGCTGTCGCCACTGAACTTGACGACCCGACCCCGCCCCGCCGCAACCTCGTCCAGGTTTTGCACTTTGTCCACAGTGAAGTAGTCGGTACTCAAATGCCGGGCCACCTTGGTGTTGGCTTCCAGCCATACCTTGGCCGACTTGGCCGGTGTAAAGCGACGCGGCGTCAGCAACTCCCTGCCCCGGTGTTGGCGTCCGAGAATCTGGCTACCGATGAGTTCCGCGGCCACTTCCCCCCATACCAGGCCGTCGGCGCCATAACCGGTGGCGATGTAGACGTTGTCGTGGCCGCTGCGGCCGATGTAGGGCAGCAAGTCGGCGGCTTGATATTGCTGGGCGGACCAGCGATGCGTGATCTTGTCGATGTTGAAATGCTCGGCGGCGTATTTTTCCAGCCGGCGGTAGTAACTCACGCCCAGGTCGCCATGGCCGGTTTGATGTTTCTGGCCAATTACCATCACATAGCTTCGGCCACCGTATTGGTAACTGCGCAGGGAATGCCCGCTGTCCAGCATCCAGAAAATGCCCCGCGGGTAGTCGCCGTGGGCCGCTGCATTGCCTGGGACCGCTGAATTGTCCTGCAAGGGTGCCGCAACGCCGTATTCGCGATACGGCTCCATCTCGGCCTGCACCATGTTGATGCCCTTGGGTGTATGGGTGGCAAACACAATGTGTCCCGCACTGACCTCGCCTTCCGGCGTGCTCACTCTCCCCTTGCCGGCATCCACATCGATTACCGGGCTTTTCTCGTAAATACCGCCATCAACCGCTTTCGCCAGACCTTGAATGTACTGCACGGGGTTGTATTGGGCTTGATCTTCTATCCTTAGAGCGCGATATAGCGGCACGGAGAGGCCTGGCGGCCGCTCGATGATTCCCGCGTTCAAGTCGGCCGCGCGGGACACTTCGTATTCCTTTTCCAGTTTCTGTCGGTTTTCGCTATCGGCACTGCGAATACAAAAGTGCAAAGGTCGGCGCTCGAACTGGCAATCGATGGCGTGTCGCTTGACGTTGTTTTCGATCTTATCGAGTGCTTGCCGGCGCAGGGACACCACCTGATTAACAGTGTCCTGGTCCCATTTGTCACACAGGCTGGCCAAACCCCGCGACAAAGTGGCATAGAGGTTACCAGTGGAGCCGCCAGTGTTACCCCCTACGACGCGGTCGGCTTCCAACACGACCACCCGCTCTCCCGCCTCTTTCAACATCAGCGCCGCGGCCATTCCGGTCGCGCCAGCGCCCACGATGACAACATCAGCTTCAATCGCTTTTCTCAACGGCGGAAAATCGAGACCTTCCGCGCGCGCAAGATTCCACACCGCGTCCATCAGCACCTCCTTATATTCACGATTGGCCAGGTATGATTGATTAGCAATTAAACAGCTTAGGTATTTGTCAGGAGCATTTGTCAGGCCAATTTGGGGGTTGTTGAGCCTTCCAATGACTTTTTACTGGAATACCCAGCAAGATGACTTTGCAAGACCCATCAATCGGCGACGACAGTTCTTTGAATGCCTTGATTAAATGTCATACAAAACCCTTTGATGAACACAAATTCCAGGCAACCTCAATTTAATCGGCGCACAAATTGCAGTGTTCGTGAATATGAGTCGACACAAACGCTTAACAGCTATCAGGAGCCGGAAAGGGTTGCAACAACAATACACTTGGGGGATTGAAAGATTCGGCATCAGGAAGATACCGAGCATTAATAACAGGGGATTGACGATGTATAAACCGACTGATTCAACTAGAAAGAATCCGTGGCGGGTCGTCCGGGTATTGATAACATGGCTCGCTTTCAGCCAGCTATCCGCCGCTCAAGGGGTCGGCTTGCCGGACTACGAGCCATATCATTCAGAGCCAGAATCCGCGGCTGCACTATTGCAGCCTCCACTAAGGCAAACCAGCCACGCCAACCGGTCCGCGCTTATTACAGCGTGCGGCGCACCCGACCAAAACCGGTTTTTCGACGGTTACACGACCACAATTTTCGACATGGCGCCAGGGGAATACCTGCGGGCCGATGCCTGGCGGCACTTGGCTTCGCCAGTATCACCCAACACGAACCCCCGCAAAGGGGGGGCAAGCGGCAATCATGGTCAGCTGAACATTCCTGTTTATATCGAGAATGGCCGCGCACTGTTGCGAATGGGAAAGGGGGTGACATCCGCCAGGGTTTCCAGAAACCAGCGCGGAGCAACTATTCTGTTGAGTGATGATCCGGATTATTTCAGCCAGTTGCGAGCAATGCATGCCATGGATCAATTGTTGGTGCAAACCCCACACAAACTGCGACACTACCAAGTTACCGGCGTTCACATGGAAACCCTGCCCGGGAGTGAAGCGCATGCAGGCATCCGTCCGGTGGGGATCGCATCAATGGGGACCGGTACCCCGATGGCGCAACAGGCATTGGATGAAAGCCTGAACCTCGCCACTTGTTACCCGTTTCAGCCGATTGGCGGGAGTCCCTTACTGTATGTGGTGCGCACGCGACCGATTCCGGCTCTGTTGATGGATTCCTCCCTCAATCAGGAAGCACAAATTACAAGCGCGGAGATGGTTAGATTCTGATGCAGATCGAAGGCAGGGCAAGTCGAGCTGAAAAATACCTACTCGACAGCAAAGCTCGACAGTAAAGAAAGAGATTAAGGCGTTCGACATTTAGTGCCAACTCTATGCCTTCATTCCCGCCCCCAAGCGAAAGTGGGGCCGGGGGGAACGCGGCACAAGGCCTGATTAATTACCTCCGCTGCGCGGTGGAAGATCCACCATCCTCACGGGGCGGGTGGTTAACCGTGGCCTCGGCGGACGCGTAAGTGCCGCGCCGACGATGCTGCCGCGGTCGAGTCTGTTGCTCGGAAAAGCCGACAGCGTTCCCGCCAATCTCAAGAATCAGCTTGGGGTAGCCAAATGATGTTACTAGTAATGGAAACTTCATCTTCATTCCTTTTCGCGTTCTGGCGCGTGAGCGAGTCATGGCCGGGCCACAAGTCGCGATTTGGCTCCCGTAGGAGACCCAGCGTAGTTTGCGTCGCGTAGTGTCGCGGTGTTATTTGTGCCGCCGTAAATTTATGTCAAGAGAGTGCAACTGATATGCCAACTGGCAGGTTTATGTTGTCTGGCGTCTTGAAGCTCACAATGCTAGAGCTTAAAGCCCGTAATCGATGGTTTAGGTGCAATAAGGTGATTGAAACGTGCCAACCCAATGATTTCAGCGTCACAGACAGAGCTGGATATAAACGATTTTTCTAAGCCTGGTTTGTAACTTCTGCACGGCGTTATGTACAAGTGTTCCCCGGCACGCCCTTCGTTGTGCCTAGCCCGTCGCTTTTAGCACGATCAGATTCTCTTCCGTGTCATACAACAGTGCTCGCAGCCGAGCTGGGTCAAGCAAGCGGATTTGGCGGTGTTGCACCCGGATAAGGTCGGCTGTATCAAAGCGCGTCAGGAGCCGGCTGATCGTTTCCACGGCCAGGCCGAGGTAATTGGCAATATCGTGACGGGTCATGGGCAACATAAATTCCGAGCTGGTTAGCCCACGAGCCTTGAGGTGGGCCGCCGTATCAAGGATAAAATGCGCGAGGCGCTGTTCCGCGTACAACTTGCCCAACACCAGCATGCGTTGCTTTTCCCGCGCCAACTCAGCTGCCACCACGGTGAAAAACTGCCTGCGCAATCCCGACAAATCCGCATACAAATGTTCAAATTCGGGAAACGACAGCTCGCATATACTGCTGGTTTCCAGTACTTCCACCGTGTAGCTCTGCATACCCGCTTCCATGCCATCCACACCTAGTAGGTCGCCCCGGTAGTGAAAGCCCGTTATCTGTTGATTGCCATCCTCGGAAATTACGTAAGCTTTGGCGGAACCTGATTGAATCACGTATAGGGATTGGAAGCTGTCTCCCTGGGAAAACAGCCGCTCCCCACGCCGCAACATGCGGCGGTTGCCGGCCAGCTTTTCAAAGGCCGCCAGTTCCTGCTCGTCAAGGCGGCAACCCAAGCAATAGCTAGCGGCGGAACAAGTGCGGCATGATCGTTTAACGCCCCGCATATCCAAATACCAAATGGTGGTTGTCGATTTTTGTAACTGGGACCCCGCAATGGAAACTTTTACAACACGCGCCGTGGCTATCCGCGCCAGTGACGCCACCTGTCCGGCGAATCTGGCCCCTCCACTATCGACGCGCTTTCTTTCAGTCTTCGAGGTAAGCACCGCGCACTACAGCTTTTTGCTTTGTGTAATACGCTTCATTTTTTGCTTTTTCGATGCGCGCCATTCGACCTGGGCAAAAGTGCAAAATTCGCTCCATGTCCTTTGCTAAAATTTTATTCTTAGACTGCCCCTTGAAAGGCGCGTGTCAAAATCCTCGTTAATTTTCACGTTTACATCCGCCCTTGCAGTTCGATGTCAATCGACAGCTCCTCCCCTTGCCGCCATATGCGAATTTCGATTACCTCGCCCACCGAATAATCATCCAAAGTGCCAATCAGTTCTTGAACCGACCCAACCGGGTTGCCTTCAACCGCGGTAATAATATCCCCGGGCACCAGGGACCCATCCTGGGTCATGGTGGCCGCACGCAAGCCGGCGTCCTCGGCGGCCGAGCCCGGTTCGACGCGAAGCACCATCACCCCTTCGACGCCCAACCGCTGGGTAAACGCTTCATTGACGGCGGGATCCACTCCAACACCGAGGCTGGGTCGAATGTAGCGACCCTTGGCGATGAGTTGCGGAACCACTTTATTGACCACGTCCACCGGCACGGCGAAGCCAATCCCGGCATAAGCGCCGGAAGGACTGTAAATCGCAGTGTTGATCCCCACCACACGCCCGGCACTGTCCAGCAGCGGTCCACCGGAGTTGCCGGGATTAATAGCGGCATCTGTCTGAATCAGCTGATCGATGGTCTGACCATCGGGACCTGCCGCTAGCGTCCGGTCCAGCGCGGATACCACGCCGGTGGTCAGGGTGTAATCGAGACCGAAGGGGTTGCCGATGGCGAATACCTTCTGCCCCACCAGCAAATCTCCACTGGTGCCAATGGGCACCGGCGGCGGCGGATCAAAAGGTACGTTGATCCGCAATACCGCCAGATCGTGTTGCGGGCTGGCACCCGCCAGTACCGCCGAATAAGTGCGCCCGTCGTTTAAGCGCACGATTG
>JBBDIU010000162.1:0-10290 GCA_040880205.1 Cellvibrionaceae bacterium | reverse complement strand
CACCAAGCGCGATTCCGATAAATGGACCTCCTCTGCAAGGTCCGCGATGGTCACGTTTTCCCGGACGGTTTCTTTTATTCGTTGCAGTGTCCGCACGATGCGCGGGTCGAATTCGTATAAGACCTTGTCGCGCATTTCCGGTGGAATAATCAATTCGTCCAGAATCTGGTAGGCCTCATTCGCGCCCACGGGATTGTCGCGAATGTAGCGCAATCGCTCGATAATTCGCTGTTCCTGCTTATGGCCAACAAACACATCATCCGCTCGGCCGGTCATAAACCCCTTGAGAACGTGGTAGTCCTGCCCGATTGGATTCAGGTAGCAGGCGGCCCCAATCAGGTCCACCGTATCGACTTGCGACTCATCCACCGCGGTGCCCGCGCGCATCAGAAATGTACGGCCCGCAACCACCCCATCGTGCTGCGTGTGCACATGAACCTCGCCTTGCAGGCATACCACCAACTGATCAGCAGCGGCGGTGAATCCGCGTTGTGGCACAGGCACCGAACTGACGAATAGACTTCGATCCCGCCAAATGAAGAGTTTTACCGCGGACGACATCGCGACTCCGGATCAGACTGTTAATAGTTATCTTTGTAACAGCTTAAATCGGCGTCTACAGCCGGTAGCCCGACCAAGAGTCGAACCTACCGACAGCCAGTCGATACTGCCCACGGCCTGGTTCGGTCGGCTCAGACTTCACATACGCTGGGCCCGACGAATGCCGGGCCGGGTGGGAATAGTTGCTTTTAGTTGCGTTTAGTTGCTTTCCTTTTCCGCGTCGCGTCGTTCTTCCTCCCGCGCGCCGGCAAGAATGCCGTATAGACCGATGTTGCCCTCGTGGCAGGCGTATTCGTAAATGCCCGGCGAAGCCCAGAATTCGTATTCACCGCCCCAGGGTTCCGCCCAGGTTTTTGGGTCTTCAATGGTGAATTGGTAGAGCAGGCGGTCCTCGGCAACACGGGTGAAGCGCTCGGTGACTTTCAATTCGTCGGAGGCGCCGTAAAAAGTTTGGTCGGGGTGGTAGTCAATGGTTTCGACCACCAGGGTATCGCCTTCATAACGGCCAATGGAATCGCCCATCCAGCGCCGCACACCGTTGTTGCGGTGTTCAGCATCGAGCCGGACGATGCGAACGTCGTTGATCATTTCCACCACGATGGCGACATGGTCACGACCCTGGGTAATGAGATAGTTGTTGTTGTAAAGCACGGGACGCATGACCGGGCCGGCGGTGGTGGGCATGAATAAACAGCGTTCGGAAATCGCCCTGCCCTCGGGATTATCATTGGGGCTCACCCGATTGCCGTGAATATCAACGGTGCGCAATGTGGATCTGCGTTCATAGGGCGGCGCATCCGGCTTGCGTGGCGGCAGTTTGCCGTCTGGCGTAGTGGTAATCATGGAGCTACGCGGTTCGCCGCCGACGCGCATTACCTGGGTACCGGGGTCGGTCCAAAAACGGTTGTAGCCGGCATTGGTGTTGCCGTCCTCGGGTGCGCCCGCGGACGGGTCGGTGGGTTGGTTGCCGGCCTCGCGATAGGATTCCGCGGCACCTTGAACCTGGGCCGCCTGCTCTTCGGTCAGCACCAGTTGCTTGCCAAAACGGTCGGGGCGCTCAAAAGGCGTGGTAGTGGCGTTGCTCCATACCCCGCCAATGTCGGGTTGGCCGAAGGAATTTTTTGGCGTGTCATAGTCGTAGCGCGAATCAGCATGCACAAGCGCTACGCTCATAACGCCCAGGATGCCAACAAGCCCATGAGCAAGTGGTTTCATTTTCATTTGGACCTTCCTCGCGACCTGTCGCCGCATTGATCGGTAATATTAACCCCGCCTGAGCTTTCAAAGACGGAACCCTTGCCCCAGATAATCAAGGAGAATCGGTACGCGCGGACAGCTCAACAGCTACGTGGCGACTGACCGCATCGATTTGCTCGGCGGTAAGTATTGCCGCCATGGCCGGCATTTCCGCGTTGCCGTTGGCGATAATGTTTTGAATATCGGCAAAGCTCGCCAGCCCTCTCAAGGCCGGTGCGCCCGATTGCGGTATACCTTCGCCATTGGCGCCGTGGCAAGCCGCGCACTGTTGCCGGTAAACGGTGCGGCCCATCGCGAGCTGCTCCGGTGTTGCGTCGACCTCGTCGGCCAGCCTTCTGTTTGCACCGGAAGACGGCGCCGCCATGTTGGTGGTCCGCGTTGCATCAATTGAGGGGTCATCGGCACCGGGCAAGGCGAGCGTGATCAACTCCGCCGGATGCTCGCGCTCGGATAGCGCCACCGCGATGTACTGTCGGCCTTCATGCAGATAAGTCATGGGCGCACCGGATGTTTTGGCCGGCAGCTCGATTTCCGCGACCACTTCACCCGTTTTTTTGTCGTACGCGCGAAACATTTTGCCGCCCGGATCGCCGCCGATGTTGGCGGACTCCGCCAGAAACAGCAGCGTTTTGGTCACCAGCGGGCTGGGCCGCACGGAAATCTGGCCCATGTTATCGAAGTCCAGATCCAGGCCTTGCAGGGCGGGATGGTTGCGAATCGACTCCGGCGCACCGCCGATGGACCGCGACCAAATGTGTTCGCCGCGGTTCATATCGGTCGCGGTCACCAGCGCCCAGGGTGGCCGGTTGATGGGCAGGCCGTTGGGCAGGGTCATGGGCCTTGCGCCACCGCCAGCGGCAACATAATCCCAGTCGGTAAGCTCGGGGTCCGCCTTGCGCAGGCCGATGGTCATGTAGGTATTGCGGGTGGGCACAAACAGTGTGTTGGTTTCCATATCCACCGCACCACCGTTCCAGTTGGAGCCGCCACCATAATTCGGGTAGACCAATGTGCCCTTGGTGGGAATATCGTCCCCCACCAGGGTGGGCGGTGTGTACATGGACCCTTTGACGTAATCGTCCAGAATGTCCAAGGCTTGCGCGCGCAGCTCGGGCGTGAAGTCGATAACATCCTCTTCGTGGTAGCCCAGATTGGAATACGGTGGGGGTTTGGTGGGGAACGGTTGAGTGGGCGAAAGCTTTTCCCCGGGCACCGCCATCTCCGTGGGCACCGAACGCTCTTCAATGTGCCAAACCGGCTCGCCGGTAACGCGATCGAATACAAAGTTCATGCCCTGCTTGGTCAGCACGGTAACGGCTTTGATGGTTTCACCGTCTTTTTCAATATCGTGCAGAATCGGCGCAGCGGGTAAATCGTAATCCCACACGCCGTGGTGCAGAATTTGAAAATGCCAGACGCGCTCGCCGGTTTTTGCATCCAGGCAAACAATGCTTTCTCCGAACAAGCCATCGCCCGGGCGCTGCCCACCCCAGAAATTATTGGTGGGGCTTTCCACCGGCAGATACACATAGCCCAGTTCCGGGTCGGCGGACATCATGGTCCATACGCTGGCCGCGCCGGTGTAGCGCCAGGAATCGTCTTCCCAGGTGTCGTGGCCAAATTCCCCCGGCCGGGGAATGGTGTGGAAAGTCCACAACAATTCACCGCTACGCACGTCGTAGCCGCGTATATAACCGGGCGTGCCCTGTTTGTTGCGCGGTGTGTCGTTGCTGATAACCTGCACCACAATCACGTCGCCCACCACGATGCCCGGCGCGGTGGAACCCACGTCGGCGATCTCGCGATCATCGCCTTCCGCAAGCAGGTTTTTGTTCAGGTCCACGAAACCACCTTCGCCAAAAGTCAGGTCCAATTTACCGGTGGCCGCATCAATGGAGAACAGGCGGCCGTCAATGGAATTGTGCAGAATGCGTTTGTGGGTGCCGTCGGTCCAGTAGGACACGGCACGGCTGGAACCGGTGAATGGCCGGCTGCCGACCCGCAGGGGATCCGGGGTGAACAACCAGATCGTCTCGCCCGTGGCGGGGTCGATGGCGGCTACCTTGCTGCCGCCAGTGGGAAGGTAGAGTGCGCCATCCACATACAGGGGCGTGGCTTTCCAGTTGGAGTCGTGGCGCCCGGGCAAGCCTTCCGCCTGCCAGCGCCATGCGGGTTGCAGTTGCGTGGCATTGTCCTTGTTGATCTGAGCCAGTGGCGAATAGCGGGTATTGCCCGGATCACCACCCCAGGTAATCCAGTCAACGGTTTGAGGCGACGAGGCGCCATCGGATGGAATATTGGGCTGCGAACAAGCCGTTAGCAGAGTGATGGCAACCAGGGAAACAAGAACATATCGCTTCATCGATACGATTTCCTTAACATGGTAAGCGACGCCAAGCCGCAATGACGATCTACCTTGCCCGGGACTGGCGCCGCAACGCCTGGGAAAAATAGCTCGAGAGTCCGGCGCCAGCGCTCATGGCATCTTTATACCCGGCAACCGCCCAATTCGATAGACGGGACGCTGCGACAACATGGAAAATGTTTAATAGTTTTTATTTTCCAGCGGAGTATAATCTTACAATGACCCCCACGAATGTCAATCCGGTACCCCCACCCCTCCTGGTAAGCAAACTTCCTCAGGAAGGGGACCAGGACACCGCCCATCAAATCGTCGAAGCCTTCTCGCGCCGTGCGCGGAAGGTCGGGATACGCTCCATCGCCATTGGAGACCTGGCCAAGGAACTGCGAATTAGCACCAAAACCCTTTACAAATATTTTCACAACAAAGGCGAGATAGTGCACGAGCTGGTGGCGAAGTGGGAGAGCCGAATACACAAACCCATTTCCTACTACGGCACCGACCTGGTGGAAATTCTGCGTTACTGGGTGAAAGTCTGGGTAGAAAACGATGCCCAGTTTTCCACGGCCTTCTGGAATGACCTGAAATCCGACTATCCGCAACTGTACCAGGTGTATGTAGACTCCCTTTATCATCGAATGGAAGCCATGAAGAAACGGGTGACTCCGTTTTTAAAACCGGAAATCAACCACGAATTCGCCTGGCAAAGTTATTTTATTTTAATGACCGCAAGCTCCCAACCGAAAACTTTTGAAAGAATCGGCATGACCCGGGAGCAATGCGTCTATGCCGCTTTTGATTTTTGGATGAATGGTGCAGTCGACATTGAACGACTGCGCGCCGCACAACAGGGAGATGACGACAAAAAAGAACAAAAAAAGGCAACAAACAATTGAAGTTGGTCAGGTGCGTTTTGCACTTACAAACATGTCTTTCCATACCACCCACGACCCCAGTCGCGCCGACCGCCCCAAAATGGAAAGCCGGGCTAGACCCGGCTTTGGGGACTAGGCCGCCCGCATCAGATCATTATCCAATTTGTCGGCGCGTTGGTGTGCCTCCCGGCTTTGCATCCTTTCAACATACTGTGCAAACACCGGCAATGGCTCCAATTGTTTCTGCATGATGAACCAGCCGATGTAACTGCCCAGCACGACATCCGCCGCGGTAAACTGATCGCCACAAATATACGGTCCATTCGCAAGTGCTTTTTCCAAAGTGCTTACCGTATCACGGACAAGCCCGCAGCCCACGGACTGCGCCATTTTCTCATCGATTTCCCAGTCGTAGGCAACGGCGGTCATGGCCAATTCCAACGGACCGGCGGCAAAAAACATCCAGC
Organism: Cellvibrionaceae bacterium; assembly: GCA_040880205.1. Classification (GTDB taxonomy): domain Bacteria; phylum Pseudomonadota; class Gammaproteobacteria; order Pseudomonadales; family Cellvibrionaceae; genus WACF01. Next base: position 4,768 of record JBBDIU010000162.1, on the reverse strand, counting down.
GGTAAAAGGCACCGCGTTCCGGGCTGCTAGGCGCGGGCGCCAGGTGTTTTTCCGGAAATTGATCCGCCAGATAGGTGCAGATAGCGACGACTTCGGTTACGACCACATCGCCGTGCACCAAGGCAGGAACCTTGCCCATGGGATTGATGGCCAGGTATTCGGCCGACTTGATGCTGCCGCCGTATTCCATCACGTTTACGTCGTAGGGCTGGCCGATCTCTTCCAGCATCCAACGCACAATACGGCCGCGGGACTGGGGATTGGTATAAAGAATCAGTTTTTTCATTATGTTGCTCCTTTCGCTTAGTCAAAAAATGGTCGCTCAGTAACAGATTGATCGCATAAACATTGAAGACAGCCGGCATGTCTGCGCGTACAGTACCGCCCAATTAGGCTGGTTTCCGCCCTAATTAAAATATAAAGTAGCGGTCAGCAATGATAAGTAGCAAAAGTAAAGAAGGAGAGGTGCAATGTCCGGACCCACCACGCGGGTGCTGGCGCTGCTGGAGCTGTTGCAGACAAACGGCCGTCTGACCGGGGCCGAGATAGCCCGGCGTCTGGACGTGGATATCCGAACGGTGCGGCGTTACATCACGGTACTGGAAGAATTGGGTATTCCGGTGACCACCGAGCAGGGGCGCTACGGCGGCTATATGCTGGTGGCCGGTTTCAAGCTGCCGCCCATGATGTTCACCGACGAGGAAGCTCAAGCCATTGCCCTGGGTTTGCTCGCGGCCGGGCAACTGGGAATAAAGGAAGTAACGCCGGCCATCGCCAGCGTGCAGGCCAAATTGGAGAGGGTAATGCCCGCGAAACTGAAACGCCGGGTGCGCGCGATCAGCGAAAGCATCAACATTGTACTGCCTCCGGCGGAACTCACCGACGATGGCGGCGCGCTCGTGCTATTGACCGACGCCGCGCAAGCCCGGCAACGCGTGCGCTTCAGTTACCAATCCCAGCAGGGCGAAATAACCCAGCGCGAACTGGATCCCTACGGGCTGATATACCGTCGCGGGCGCTGGTATGTCTGCGGTTATTGTCACCTGCGCAAAGACCTGCGTACGTTTCGTATTGACCGCCTGTACAACGCGCGAATGGTGGAAGCGATTTTCGACCGCCCGCCGGAATTTGATACCGCCGATTATCTGCATCAAAGCATTATCAAGGCACCGCGCCAGCATCCGGTCAGCCTGGTACTGCACACCGACATCGCCACGGCGACAGAGATGATGAGCGGGATTGAAGCCCTGCTTCAACAGCAGGAAAACGGCTTGTCGTTACAGACCACCACTGACAGCATTCCGTGCTTTGCACGGTGGCTGGCCTTTCTGCCGTTTTCCTTTACCATCCAGGAGCCCGTCGAACTAAAGCAGGCGCTGCGAAACCAAGCCGTGGGATTATTAGCCATTGCGGAGGCATAATTCACCGAAGCGCAATAAGTTTCTCCATCGAGTTTTTCAACAAGGAGCTTGGTATGCTCAAACCCGGCCGTTACCGACATTACAAAGGCAAGGACTACGACGTGCTGGGTGTTGCCACCCACAGCGAAACCCAAGCACAACTGGTGGTCTATCGCTGCCTTTATGGAGACTACGATTTTTGGGTACGCCCCTTGGCGATGTTTACCGAGAATGTCGTGGTCCGGGGAGAGGAGACACCCCGGTTTCGCTATCTGGGCTCGGTGCCCGACGAAAATTCTTGAACGAATCACAAGACTAGAACACGTGGGAAGCAGGTGGGTAGTCGACGGGGGCCGAAATTGATTCTACTCTCGCAGCTCAATCCGCCCCGCCTGTGTAATGTTCAGCGGCAAGGGCCAGCGCTTTACGTCCAGCTTGGCTATGAGTTGATATTGCAGTTGGTTTTGCGGTTTGCTGGCCAGGGAATTAATAAGCCGCAGTGCCGATACCAGATCCGCGCTGGCTTCGATGGTAACGGGCGTTTCCGAGTACGCCGCCAGGGTTGGGATTTGGTTGGTGACACCGCTGAGCAAATCGTAGCCATTAAGGTTAAGGGTATAACTCATGCCCGTCACCGGGAGTGCCACCGAATTCGGGTTTGCTAGCAACAAACCAATTCTGAATCGCTGATTGAGGCCAGTGGATTCGCCCAGCGTTAGGGAGTCAACCTTCAGCGTCGGCCGGTCAAGCTTCGGGTTCAGTATGGCGCAGCCAGGCAAAAAAAGCGCCGCTACTATTAGCAAAGTGAACAAATCGTTGGCCCTTGGTCGAGCCATCTTACTTAAGACATGCATGCGGAACTCCCCTTGAGGTGGCTTTTACTGACAATCTCAGACACCTATGTCGTGGAATAGTTGGCCTAGCAGGCCGTTACCTGCAAGGGAGTGACACCAATGCGCCTCTGGGTTGGAATCGTGTTCACGATAGTTGTTCTTCCAAAGGCCGGGTGTTAATGTCGTTTTTCTGTTAGCGGCCTGCAAATCCTTTAAGCACCTTAATAAAAATAGGAAAACACTATGAGGCGTCCTTTCATTCTGACCTTCCTCACGGCGCTGCACCTCCTGGCGGGCAGTGCAAGTGCCGCCGGCGAACCTGCTCATTTCCATCATGTGCGACTAAACGTTACGGATGTAAGCGCATCACGTCAGTTCTACCAAAAAGTGTTCGGTGCGACGCCGGTTCAGTTCAACAACAAGACGCCCGGGCTGTTCACCGAACGCTCCTTCATCCTCATGAACGAGGTCGATCAAGCCCCGCTTTCCAACCTCAAAACCTCCATCTGGCATATTGGCTGGGGCGGCGTGGACGGACCCAATGAATACGCGTGGTGGAAGAACCAGGGTGTGGAGTTTTATACCCCCGTGACCGAGTTGGGCAGCAATCACTACATGTATCTCTACGGTCCCGACCGGGAAATTGTGGAAATCTACACCGGCGGCAAGCACCATCGCTTCAATCACGTCCACTTTCTTGCAACCCGAACCGAGGAGACCGCCAACTGGTTGATGCGTAATCTCAATCTACCCGCCGAGGCAAACCGAGAGATTACCAACGGCAACATCATCCTTATCGACAATGTTCAGATGATCGTCTATCCCAACATTGACCGCTACCGCCCGGAAGAACAGGGCGAGGAATTTATGCCCACCGGCAATAGTGTCATCGCCCACCTGGCTTTTTCCTTTCGCGATTTGGAGGCCGCTTATCAACGCATCAAATCGCTGGAAACAAATATCGTTGCGCCTATCACGGTAAGCGAAAAGCACGGACTGCCCAGCTTTTTTGCCAGGGCACCGGACGGCATATTAGTCGAATTTGTCGAAGCGAAACCCATTCCGGAAGGTATTTGGGAGTGAGTCAATTTATGGCTAGTGGATTACATACTGTCCGCCGGCTACCGTTGCTCCAAGGTCTTAACCAGCATTCCACCCAAGAAGACCAAAGGGGGCACCAAGAGCGGAACTAGGACGTTATACCAGTCGGGCAAGTTGTTCCACAGGAAGTAGAAGTGCTGATAAGCCGCAAACAGAAAGATGGGCGCGGCGGTAAACCATGCGTGTTTTCTGTTGCGGGTGATCAGCACTGTTACCAGACCAGACAAGGGATTGACCCAAAAGTACATGACTACTAGAAGGCTTAGCATCCCCGTTGTGAGCTGGCTGAAATCGCCGCTTTCGACCGCCGGCCTTCCCGCTTCCTGAAAAGCCGGCCATAAAGCCGCGAACACAAAGGTGGAGGCGTAGAACAAAACCCACCAGGTAACAAACCCCGCCGGCACGCCCAATACCGCTCGAATATTCATAGTTTGCCCCGTCAGTGATTATTATGAATCATCAAAGCGCGCCTCGCTGTTTCCTTAGGGCAACAGATATCTATTAAACCATTCAAGGCGCGCGGCGGCCGCTTGTTGCCGATGCTCCGGATTGCGAAAACCGTGGTCGCCGCCCTCGTAAATGATAAATTCACTTTCCACACCAGCTCCCTGCAATGCTGCATACATCTGCTCACTATGGCTGATATTGACCAGAGTATCCGCATCTCCGTGCAACAACAACGTGGGCGGATCGTCCGAGGACACCATCAGCAAGGGCGAGATTCCCGCCGCCAGTTCTCGCTCAAAATCCAATGCCGGAAAACGCTCGCCGCCGTTGCCCGCCATCTGGCGCAAATCAACCGGTGGAAAATAAGCCACCACCGCCGCAACCCGATTTCCGGTCGCGTCAATCGTATCGTCCGCCTCAACCTGCCCGTTATCGGAGTTGGTGCCGATCATTAACGAAAGATGACCACCCGCGCTACCACCCGTCACACCCAAGCGATTAGGATCAATGCCGAACTGGTCGGCATTGGCACGAATGTGGCGAATCGCCCGGCTCACATCGGCATAGGCTTCCGGTACCGTATAGCGGGGCGCGCTACCGTGGTGAACAGCAAACACCGTATAGCCCGCGTCCGTCATCTGGGCAAATTGCTCGACCCGTTGTTCGGGCGCCTGCCACCGCGAAAACCAACCGCCGCTTACCATGTAAACAATCCCCGCGCCGTTGCTCTCGCCCGACGGGTTGAACACATCATAGAACAGCGCCATGCCGTCCTTGTGCCCGTATACTACATCCGCTTGGTAAGGCGGCGTTTGCACCTTTGTGCAGGCGCAACAACTGACTACCAACATCGTGAGCATTATTCGTTTGAAGTGTTTCATTGTGTTTAACCCTCTCTATTATTATCCTCAGAGTAACCATCCCCCGGCAAAGCCGGCGGCTTTCGTATTGTTAGCCGCTCGAAGCGGCGTGAACGGAGCCTATCGG
>JBBDIU010000161.1:0-10406 GCA_040880205.1 Cellvibrionaceae bacterium | reverse complement strand
AATTCAGGCTGGTGCCTGGCCGAGTTAGTCAAACTCGTCGGAGTGGGTAGCAATGATAAGCAACAGCGCCATAAAGCTTGCGGTTATCGGTGGTTCCGGCTTCGACGATTTTGAGACGCTGGAAAATACAAAAATAATCAACCTTGAAACTCCCTATGGCTTGGCCGCGCCAATGGTCATTGGACAACTGGAGGGAGATGTCCTGTTATTCATGCCTCGGCACGGGTCGGGGCAACGCATGCCGCCCCATATGATCAACTACCGGGCCAACCTATGGGCCCTGAAGGAACAGCGGGTTCAGCGTATCCTGGCGGTCAATGCGGTAGGCAGTATGCGCGACATCATGGCGCCGGGGCGGTTGGTGCTACCCAACCAGTTGGTGGACTATACCCAAGGCCGTGAGCACACTTTTTTTACCGGCTGCGATGCAGGCTTGGAATACATTGATTTTACCGAACCCTATGATCGAGACTGGCGCAATACGGTGTTGCGGATTGCCTCGCGGCACAAGTTTTCTCTTGTAGAGGACGGCGTTTACGCCTGCACCCAAGGCCCGCGTCTGGAAACAGCCGCGGAAATTCAGCGGCTTATAAAGGATGGTTGTGATTTGGTGGGTATGACGGGCATGCCGGAAGCGGCCCTGGCCAGGGAACTTCAGTTGCCTTATGCGGCGTTGGCCGTCGTTGTAAATTGGGCTGCGGGCCTTAACGCAACACCTATTACGGTGGAAACTGTTTATCGGCAGTTAGAGGTTTCCATTGCCGAGGTAAAACGCTTGATAGGCGCGGTAATTTCCGGCCTGAACAATTAAACAGCGCAGCATTTACCATGCACCGTTCACATTGCAAAAAGTCTGGCATAAAAGTTTATTTGTCGGCATCCTCTATTCGGTAAGACCAGCCGCTATTTTTGATAATGTTTCCCCATTGATAGTGCTTCCTCATTGATCGTGCGTCCCCGTTTCAGTGATTCCGCAACCCGCCGTAGACGCGACTAAGAAAAAAGTATCAGAATATTCGGGACGATAGATGGCGGCCAATATCGTGTTGATAAACACGCCAGCCAATAAAACGTGAAGCACTCACTTGAGAATAGAGCGTCGCTCGGTTACTCTGCGGAAGAATAGTGACGCGAGGCAATTGCCAAACAAAAATATGGCAAAATCAAGATAAAGATAAAGATAAAGATAAAGATAAAGATAAAGATAAAGATAAAGAGATAAAGAAACGATAAAGAAACGATAAAGAAAAGATAAAGCAACAATTGGAATATCCAATAACAATAAGAGGTAGCAGTATGAATGATCGCTCGAAAGGCACGGTTAAGTGGTTCAATAACGCCCGAGGCTACGGCTTCATCACCAGTGGAGAGCATAACGACGACATATTCGTCCATTATCGCAATATCCGTGGTGAAGGTTTCCGATCACTGAGCGAAGGTCAGCAAGTTGAATTTGCCATGCAGGAAGGCGAGAAGGGCCTGCAGGCGGAAGACGTGGTCAGCGTCTAGGCGGGCAACCGGGTGGTCTCGCGAGCACAGTCCGTTTGTCGGTAAGGGTATATTCCCGCCCTCTCTTCGATGCCGGCGGAATTACACGACTGTTTAACGACTGGCTTCGCCGTTCCCCGACTGCTCGTAGGGCGTGAGCTTGACCAAAACCCCCATCAACGGATGATCGAGATAGTGCAATTCATTGCTGCGCATGCGCCGCTGTTGTTTCAGGACGACGATATTTTCCACCACATAGGGACGCGATAAAATCGCCTCGTATTCATCCACGTTTCCTTCATTGAGCTGGTGCCAGGCGCCCTCGTTGATGTCGGTAAGTTCGGTAAAACCGTCAGGGTCGATTGGTTGATTGGGCGGTAACGGCAATCGCGGCCAAGGCTGACGCTCTTGACCGAAATTGGTGGCGAACCGGGAGAGCCACAGATTAGTTTCGATGTGCAGGTAGGTGCGCAGATACAGGTTAACGCTGCCCTGCAACTCGTGGTGTTGATCGAAAGCTTCTCCGCCGGTGATCAGAATGCTGGGCTCGCGGCGATTTTCCACCATTGGTTGAAGCCAGGCTTCGTGGAACAACACCCGGTATCGCTGATTGCGACTCAGTCGTCTCGCTTCACTCACAAGTGTCAGTTCTTGGCGCGGCAGCAGGGCCAAGGCCCTTCCGCCGGTTTCGTCAGGCTCGCCATTGCCGGTTGTCGCGGTCGCTTCCAGCGGATCGGAGGCGTCGCCGTGGGTTGGATCGACAAGTTCCAGCCAATTGGCGGGGTAGTCAAGTTCAATGTCCGTGCGCCACGCTTCATCGGTGTTGTTTGGCCCGTCTCCCTGGCCAAAGATAATCATTTCCACTTGATACCACTGCTCAGCCTCTGAGTTGCCTAGCGGTTGACCCAGCACATGTTGGCCATAGGCAGCTTGGGCGATGAGGGCGCTGGTCAGAATTCGACCGAGAACAACGCTTGTTAGCCTACCCGTTGAAGGGTGTATAGGGATGAATCGTTTCATTAAGCCGCCTGTTCGTTTCGGGAGAGAATATCCAACACCTGATCCACGGCGTCAAACTTTGCCGGGTTATTGTCCATATCGGCACGGAATTTTAAATGATTGGCACCGCTGAGTTGGAAGTTTTGTGGTTGACTTTGCACCAATTTAACAATTACCAGCGGGTCCACCGCGGTATCCGGGGCGAATTCAATCCGACCGCTTCCCGCCGTGGCCTCGATTTTAGCGATACCCAGCGCGGCAGCCCGCAATTTTAGCTCACTGATCCGGAACAAATTCTTGCTGGCGTCGGGCAGCAGGCCGAAGCGGTCGATCATCTCCACTTGCAGCTCGTGCAGGTCTTCTTCGGTCTTCGCCCCGGCAATACGCTTGTACATAATCAAGCGGGTATGAACGTCCGGGAGGTAGTCTTCGGGAATCAGTGCCGGCACCCGCAGATTGATGTCGACGCTGTCTGAATGGGATAGGTCCACATCGGGGGCCTTGCCCGAGCGCAGGGCTTTTATCGCGCGCTCCAGCAACTCCATGTACAGGGAAAAACCGATGGTGTGAATTTGGCCGCTTTGTTCATCGCCCAGCAGTTCGCCTGCACCGCGAATCTCCATGTCGTGGGTGGCCAGCACAAAACCCGCGCCCAGATCCACGGTGTTGGCGATGGCGTCCAGGCGTTTGACCGCGTCCCGGGTGATCTGTTTTGGCGGCGGCGTCAGCAAATAGGCGTAGGCCTGATGGTGCGAGCGGCCCACCCGGCCCCGCAGTTGATGTAATTGGGCAAGACCAAGTTTGTCCGCCCGGTCGATGATAATGGTATTGGCGTTGGGTACGTCAATGCCGGTTTCAATAATGGTGCTGCAGACCAAGACGTTGGAGCGTTTGTGGTAAAAATCGCTCATCACCTGTTCCAGTTCGCGCTCCCTCAGTTGGCCATGGCCCACGGCAACGCGGACTTGCGGTAGTAGCTCGCGCAGATCGGCGGCGGTCTTTTCGATGGTTTTTACTTCGTTGTGCAGATAATACACCTGGCCGCCCCGCAATACTTCGCGGGTGATGGCTTCCTTGACCAGGCCGTTATCGTGCTGGCGCACAAAGGTTTTGACCGATAGGCGTTTGGCTGGCGGTGTGCTGATAATGGATAGGTCGCGAATGGCCGACATGGCCATGTTGAGGGTGCGCGGAATCGGCGTGGCGGTCAGCGTCAGTATATCCACTTCCGATCGCAGGGCTTTCAATTTGTCTTTCTGGCGGACACCAAAGCGATGTTCCTCGTCGATAATCAACAGGCCCAGCTGCTGGTACTTGATGTTGGCTTGTAGCAGCTTGTGGGTACCGATGAGGATGTCCACTGTGCCCTTGTGTAACGCTTGCAGAACGGCGTCCGCGTCCTTGCCACTGCGAAACCGGGAAAGCACTTCCACGTTCACCGGCCACTCGGCGAAGCGGTCTTTAAAGTTGTCGAAATGCTGTTGTGCGAGCAAGGTGGTCGGAACCAAAACCGCGACCTGCTTGCCATTTTGCACGGCGATAAAGGCCGCGCGCATGGCCACTTCCGTTTTGCCAAAACCCACGTCGCCACATACCAGCCGGTCCATGGGTTGCGGCGCAAACATATCCGCCCGCACGGCTTCGATGGCCGCTTGCTGGTCGGGCGTTTCCTCGAACGGAAAGGCCTGGGCGAATTTTTCGTAGGCCTCATGCGGATTCCGATAAGAGTAACCGGGTTTGGCGGCTCGGCGAGCATAGATATCGAGCAATTCCGCCGCTACATCGCGCACTTTCCCCGCCGCCTTGCGTTTGGCCTTTTGCCACTGTTCGCCGCCCAGTTTGTGCAGCGGGGCCGATTCCTCGTCCGCGCCGGCATAGCGGCTGATAACTTCCAGATTGGCGACCGGCACGAACAGCTTGTCATCGTTCGCGTATTCCAATATCAGGAATTCGTGAGGCTGGCCCTCAACTTCAATGATTTGCAGCCCCCGGTAACGGCCCACGCCGTGGTCCACGTGAACCACCGGCGCGCCCGCGCTCAATTCGGTCAGGTTTTTGACAACCTGATCCGCTGATTCCTGGCTTTGTCGACGGCGGCGACGTTGCTGCACCTGATTGCCAAACAACTCGCCCTCGGTAATCAGCGCGATGCCGGCCCCAGGCAGGAGTATGCCGCGATCCACGGGGCTGACGGTGATGGCAATGGCACTGTCGCCAAGCAGGAATTCCCCCCAGGTCTCGCAGGCAGTGGGCTGCACATTGATTTTGCTCAGCAGTGTCAGCAGCGTTTCCCGCCGCCCAGGCGATTCAGCGCAGAACAGGACGCGATGGTCGGTGGATAGTAGAAAGTTGTCGAGCGCGGCAAGGGGGGTAGTGGATTGCGCTTTGATGCCGAGATCCGGCAGGCCAGCGGTGGCGAAGGCGATGGTCTTGGCGGCTGGATCTTGCGCCGCTTGCAATTCCACTCGGGGATAGCGTTTCAGTTCGGCGTACAAGCCATCGCTGCCAATAAGGATTGTGGCGGGGGGTAGAATGGGGCGCTCGGGGTCGACCCGACGGCTTTCGTAGCGCCGGCTCGTTTCGCGCCAGAAGTTGTCCGCGGCCTCGCCCAGATTGCCGTGGGTAAATACCAGGGTTCCCTTGGGTAAGTAGTCGAACAGGGTGCTGCACGATTCGAAAAACAGCGGCAAGTAGTATTCAATGCCGGCCGGCGCCGCGCCGGCACTCACCTCCTGATAGAGCGGGCAGGCGCGGTGGTCAACGTCAAAGGTTCGATGCCACTGATCGCGAAAGCGAGCGATGCCGTCCCTGTCCAGGGGATATTCCTTGGCCGGCAGCAGGCGGATGGTTTCAATTTGTTCCAACGTGCGTTGGTTGTCCGGGTCAAACGTTCGCAGCGATTCCACTTCGTCGTCGAACAAATCGATCCGATAGGGGAGCTCGCTGCCCATGGGATAGATATCCATCAGCGCGCCGCGAACCGCGTATTCGCCGTGCTCGTAGACGGTTTCGACGCAGCGATAACCGGACTGTTCCAGGCGCTGGCTCATGGCCGCGAGATCGAAATGCTGGCCGCGCTCCATCACCAGGCTGTTTTGCTGCAAGTAGTCTGGTGGGCACAAGCGGTGTAATAGGGTGGTGACCGGCACCACTAGAATGCCACGCTTTAACAATGGGAGATGGTAAAGCGTGTGCAGGCGGTCCGAGATTATGTCCTGGTGGGGCGAAAAATAGTCGTAGGGCAGGGTTTCCCAATCGGGCAGATGCAGCAGCGGAAGCGCCTGACTGGCGCCGTCGGCCAGGAAAAAGCGCAACTCCGCCTCCAGTGCCGCGGCGGTTGTTGTATCGGCCGTGACCACCAGTGTCAAGCTCTGGTGCCGTCGGGCGGCCGAGGCCATGCATAAGGCCGGTGCGCTGCCGTGTAGCTGTCCCCAGCGGCGGCGGTCGCCTCCGAGTTCGGGGAATGGCGGCTGTAAGGGATTCTCTGAGGTCATTTCGGTTCGGTTGCTGGCTTAGTACGCGATGCGGGGACTTGGTTCACTTGTAGGGGCGCGTATTGTACCGGCTTTCGCGCGCGCGTGCCGGGACACTCGTGTCCTTTACCGCAGAGAGTTATGTTGCATTAGCTACAGCCTCCCTGGATAATATCGCCCCCCTGGACGGGTGTCGCTGGGAAGCGCAGTGGCGTTTCGCACGCTTTTTTCGACGAGATCGTATTCCCAAAAAAGGTAACCACACGTGAATCAACGACCAAGACCGGACGACTATTTTAAGGATTGGAAGCAGCGCGAAGCCCTTGCGGAGGCCATGATTCCCCTGATAGGTAAGCTGAATCGGGACCGCAACGTGGGAATCTACATGTACGGCCGTTCGCTGGTGAACCGCTCGGTCATTGATATCATGAAAGCGCATCGCTTTGTGCGTCAAATCGAATCCAATGAGTTGTCGGAGTTCGAAAGCCTCCCAATCCTTAAGGCGCTTGCCGAGCTGAAGCTCGGCCATGCCCACATTGATCTGGGCAAGTTGACCGTCCGGCACATGAAGGAAAACAACGGCAATGGCGCCGACATTCCAGCGTTTCTGGAACAGGAACTGGGCGCATTGGTCGGTACCGACCACAGGCCGATCCCGGCGTCCCAGGACATTGTGTTGTATGGTTTCGGCCGTATCGGCCGCTTGGTGGCGCGCCTGCTTATCGACAAGGCCGGCAGTGGCGACATTATGCGTCTGCGGGCCATCGTGGTTCGAAAGAGCAAGGCGGACAACGATCTGGTCAAGCGGGCCAGCTTGTTGCGTCGCGATTCCGTGCACGGCTCCTTCAAGGGCACCATCCGCATCGAAGAGGATACCAACACCCTGATTTGCAACGGCAATGAAATCCGGGTGATCTACGCCGACTCGCCCAGCGAAGTGGACTACACCCAATATGGTATTAACAACGCCATTGTGGTGGACAATACCGGTGTATGGCGCGACGAGGAAGGTTTGAGTCAGCATTTGCAATGCCCGGGCGCAGCCAAGGTCATCTTGACCGCCCCGGGCAAGGGTGACATCAAGAACGTTGTTTACGGCATTAACAATCGTGAAATCACTCCGGACGACCGGATTATTTCCGCCGCTTCGTGCACCACCAACGCCATTGTGCCACCGCTGAAAGTGATGATGGACAAATACGGGGTCATTCACGGCCACGTGGAAACGGTCCACGCCTACACCAATGATCAGAACCTGATCGACAACTTCCACAAGGGGGAGCGCCGCGGGCGCAGCGCGCCACTCAATCTGGTGATTACCGAAACCGGGGCCGCCAAGGCGGTGGCCAAGGCATTGCCGGAATTGGCCGGCAAATTGACGGGCAATGCCATTCGGGTGCCGACACCCAACGTTTCCATGGCTATTCTGAATTTGCGTCTTGGCCGGGAAACCACCAAGGACGAACTCAACGAATATATGCGTGAAGTCGCCTTGTACTCCGATTTGCAACGTCAGATTGACTTCACCCACTCGCCGGAGGTGGTATCCACGGATTTCGTGGGCTCGCGCCACGCCTGTGTATTTGACAGCCGTGCCACCATCGTGGAAGGCGACAATTGTGTTCTCTACTGCTGGTATGACAATGAATTCGGCTATAGCTGTCAGGTAGTTCGTTGTTTGGAAGACATGGCGGGCGTGAGCTACCGGCTATACCCGTTGGATGTAAAGTCATAAAGCCATAGGTGCTTCCGGGTATGGCCGCCCGCCCCAGCCTTTCCATGCATATGGTTGGGTTTGGTCACCTTCGTCCCGAATTGCCTGTCTTGGCCACTCGTTCTGGTGGAAATCGATCATTTGGGATGCCAAAAAAACAGTTTACATCTGGAAAGGTTTACGCGTCATCTTTATAATTGCGCCCGATTTTTGGCTGGGGGTGTAGGTTCCGCATTTTGTGCGCCAACGAACCACCGGCCGCACATGTTGGAGGCCTGTAGCTGTTGCACGGCTACAGGCCGCACCATCTGGATGCATAAACCCAGGAAGTAAACCGAGCGTTGATCGCGTGCCAATGCTGTGGTCCTCGGCTTAATCTCCCGTGCGACGCCGTGTCGGACATCAAGCGAGCAATACAATCTCCATTTAGAATTTAGATTAGGCTAAGACGTATGATCGAGATCCGTCGAGGATTGGATTTACCCATCGTGGGCAAGCCCGAGCAAACCATTGTCGAAGGTCCCCCGGTTCGTTCGGTAGCCGTGATTGGCACTGATTATCACGGCATGAAGCCCACCATGGCCGTTCAGACGGGTGATCGGGTCAAGCTCGGCCAAACCCTATTCAGCGATAAGAAGACTCCCGGAGTCATATATACTGCGCCCGCTGCCGGCACCGTGGCTGCCATCCATCGTGGCGCGCGCCGGATTCTGCAGTCGGTGGTGATCGACGTTGACGGCGATGAGCAGGAAACCTTTGCCAGTTACGAGGAGGCCGAATTGGCAACGCTGGAGCGGGACAAGGTAAAGGAAAACCTGATTAATTCCGGCCAGTGGCCCGCCCTGCGAACCCGGCCTTACAGCAAGGTACCGGCGCCCGAATCGGAGCCTCATTCCATCTTCGTCACCGCCACGGACACGCAACCGCTGGCAGCTGACCCGCGAGTGGTAATTGGTGAGGCAATCCAGGACTTCAACAATGGCCTGGGGGTTCTGTCGCGGCTCACGGACGGAAAGGTGTACGTTTGTATTGCAGCGGATGCGCAACTGGATATCAGCCAGGATGACAGTATCGTGGTGCGTGCATTCGGCGGACCTCACCCCGCGGGCAACGCCGGCACCCACATTCACTTCCTCGATCCGGTGAGCAGCCACAAGACAGTGTGGACCATTGGCTATCAGGATGTAATCGCTTTTGGCAAACTGTTTACCACCGGTCGCATCGCGGTCGAAAGAATTGTATCCCTGGCTGGACCTCAGGTGGAAAAGCCGCGCTTGCTGCGCACGCGCCTGGGCGCGAATCTGGACGAGCTAACGGCTGGGTTATTGATTCCCGGTGAAAACCGCGTTGTGTCCGGTTCGGTATTCGGCGGTCGTCAAGCCACCGGACCTTTCGCCTTTCTGGGTCGATACCACGTGCAGGTATCGGTACTGTTGGAGGGTCGCGAGCGGCCTTTCCTGCATTATTTGAAAGCCGGTCGTGATCGCTTCTCCGCCCTGCCTATCTACCTGTCGAACTTTCTCACGGGCAAACAGTACCGTTTCACTACCTCCACCAACGGCAGCGAGCGCGCCATGGTCCCGGTGGGTAGTTACGAACGGGTGATGCCGCTTGATATATTACCCACCCAATTGCTGCGCGCGCTCATTGTGGGCGATACCGAAACCGCCCAACAACTGGGTTGTTTGGAATTGGATGAAGAAGACCTTGCCCTATGCACCTTTGTATGTCCCGGCAAATACGAATACGGCCCCATCCTGCGGGAAAATCTCAGCACCATCGAGCGGGAGGGATAGAGCGTGAAAGCATTACGTAAGTGGCTGGACAACGTCGAGCCGCATTTCCATAAAGGTGGCCGGTTCGAAAATTGGTATGCACTGTACGAAGCGGTGGATACCATTTTCTATCAACCAAGCGACGTTACCAAAAGCACCGCTCACGTACGTGACGGCATCGATCTGAAACGGATCATGATCACCGTCTGGTTGTGTACCTTCCCAGCCATGTTCTATGGCATGTACAACATGGGCTGGCACGCCAACACCATCATGGCCGAGCAGGGCATTCTCAGCGTCGCGGATTGGCACGGGCCAATCATCGAACTGCTGGCGGGCTACGATCCGGCCAGTTGGTGGGACAACCTCTGGCATGGCGCCGCCTACTTTGTACCGATTTACGCGGTTACATTTATTGTCGGCGGTTTTTGGGAAGTATTGTTCGCCATGAAGCGCGGACACGAGATTAACGAAGGCTTTTTCGTTACCTCGGTACTGTTTGCCTTGATTTGTCCGCCCGATCTGCCGCTGTGGCAGGCCGCGCTCGGTATCAGCTTCGGCGTGGTGATCGGCAAGGAGGTTTTTGGCGGAACTGGCAAAAACTTCCTGAACCCGGCACTTACGGGCAGGGCATTTCTGTTTTTCGCCTACGCACCTTCCATGTCCGGCGATGCCGTGTGGACAACAGTCGATGGTTACACCGCCGCCACGCCGCTGTCGGTGGCGGCTTCCGACGGGTTAGTGGCGCTGCAAGAGCAAATCACCTGGATGGATGCCTTTCTCGGTCGCATACCGGGCTCCATCGGCGAGACCTCAACGCTGGCTATTCTGTTGGGTGGTGCGGTTCTGTTGTTCATGGGTATTGCGTCACTGCGGATTGTCGCGGGGGTAATGATTGGCATGGTTGCCACCGCGCTGTTTTTTAACGCGATCGGCTCGGAGGGCAACCTCATGTTT
>JBBDIU010000160.1:0-10465 GCA_040880205.1 Cellvibrionaceae bacterium | reverse complement strand
CCGGGCTGGGGGTGGCGGGGTCCTCGGGATGATCGCGCAACAGGCGCGCGACGATGGCATTGGTCCAACCGAAGCCGTCCTGCAGCGGATATTCCCCACCGGTGGCATGTTCGACGGTGGGCCGCAACACGTATTTCTCCACCAGCTTGCTTTCCGCTTCATACAGTTCCGCCACGATCAGCAGCCAGCGGTGGGAAAGGTCGTGAGCAAGTTCGTCATGGCCGTAGTTGAGCAGACCTAGTATGGCCATCCACTGCAAGGGAGCCCAACCGTTGGGGCGGTCCCATTGCTCGCCACTATCGCTCACTTCTGTGGTGGAAATACCACCGGGCGCCAGCAGGCGCGAACGAATGGTGCTGGCGACCCGGTCCGCCTGCGCGCCACTGGCCGCTTTCACAAAGAGCGGAGTCACCGTGGCGGCGGTCAGATTTTCCCGCTGACGATCACCTTGCCAGTCGTAATCATAGAAGGCCCCTTCCGATTCATTCCAAAACCAGCGATCCATGGCGTGCCGGCGGTGTGCTGCCCGTTGGCGGAAGTCTTCCGCCGCCACTTTTTCACCCTTGCGTTCACTGAGGCGGGCGATTGCGTCTTCCAATTTAAGGAGAAAGCAATTGAGATCGACGGGCAAGATACCGGTGGTGCGAATGGTGGAAAGATCGCTCTGGTCGTCCAGCCAGCGGGAACTGAAATCCCAGCCGGATTCGGCGCCCGCGCGCAAGTCCCGATACACGGTATGCACCGGTCGCTTTGAGCGGCGCGCGGTTAGCACGTCTTCCGCGTAGGATTCTTCCCGCGGCGAGTCCCGATCATCCCAGTAACGATTCAACAGCGCGCCGTCGGGCAGGCAAACGCTGCGCCGGTGAGCCTCGCCGGGGCGAAGTTCACGACCGCCATCCGTCCACCAGGAGTATTCACGGCGCATTTGGGGCAGGTAGTCCACCGCATCGCATACACCGCTCTTTTCGAGCAATTCCACCATCATGCCAAACAAAGGCGGTTGGGAGCGGCCCAGATAATAGGTGCGATTGCCATTCGGGACATGGCCGTACATATCGACAAGGTAGGCGAAGTTATCGACCATGGACGGAAGCAAACTTTTCCGCTGCGCGTAATCGCTGATCAGGAGCCCGAGCATGATGAAGTAGGAGTCCCAGTAATAGAGCTCGGCGAAACGTCCCCCGGGCACTACATAGTCGTTGGGTAGTGGCAGCAGCGAAGACAATGCAGGCGTTTCCGCGTGGCGACGCGTCAGCACCGGCCACAACTTTTCGATATGCTCGTCAAGCGGACGGTCGGCATCGGCAACGAAACCGTTGATTGGCAATTCCTCGACCGTAAAATGCTCCCGCACAAAGGCCGGCAGGTCGAAGTCGCGATCGAAGCAGCGCCGTCGATACAGATCGAGTATCTGTTCAGGCTCGGAGCAAGGAACGCAGTCGACGAAGGTTTTGCTATCCTCGAATACGCGACTCATCTGCACGTCGACGAACAGCTCCTGATAGCGCTCCGCGGGTGTCAGCGTATCAGCCTGGGAAATCGCCTCAATCGCTTTACCGTGTGGCCAGTTTCGAGTGGATTCGGATCGCGGCCCGGAACGGCCGCGTGCAGTCCTGTTGCCTGATCGATCCATTTCCATGTTCAACCGGAGCCTCCAAAACCGATATTGGTTATAGACGTGACATCCGTAAATAGGCTCTGTTGCAAACGGACGGCTTTCGCTGGCGCGGTCCAGAAGCGAGTGGCGGCCACATCAACCCCGGCCGCCTGGACCAGTTTGGCACCCCACAACCCCAGGCCATACACCACCCCCCAGGGCTGAAACATGGCTGGGGATGACTTGAACGTTAAGCATAGGGAAGTAAGGGCCAACTCGAAACGGGAGGGAATTATACAACGGCCCAACCAGCGGTTTGCGGTAAAACACCCTATCAGACAGTTAATGACGGTTGAATGGTGAATGGCTCTTGGTTAAGCCGGGGGGAGCTTCGCAACATAGTACGGATACTAAATCGACTGCGATTTATATTTCTGGCTCAAATCGCTTACTTTGCGTACGTAATGTTGTGTTTCGTTGTAAGGTGGTACACGGTTACCGTATTTTTTCACGGCGTTTTCACCCGCGTTATAGCCTGCCAAAGCCAACGTCAGATCGCCATCAAACATAACTAATAAATCTTTCAGGTAGCGCACACCGCCGTCAATATTTTGTGCCGGATCTTGCCGGTTCCATACCCCATAACGTTTCGCCGTACCGGGCATCAGTTGCATTAACCCAATGGCACCCGCGCTGGAACGGGCTTGGGGATTGTACAAGCTTTCCGCATGGATCACCGCGGAAATCAACCAAAAGGGAACATCGTATTCTTTGGCAGCGCTAACAATTAAGTCTTGGTACTTCCTTTTATTTTCTCGGTAAGCAAACGTTTGCCCCGGGTCGACCCATCCCTTCCAGGTCTTTTCCAATTTTACGTAGCCATCGTGGGCGGGCCTGTCCGTGTAGCTCACCCGGCCTTCGGCATCCACAAATTTGTAAATCTTCGGTTGAGGCAGTGCGCCCGCATGGCAGGCAACAGAAACAAACAGCCCAGTAATAACCGCGAATTTAGATAACGACAACATTTATAACCTGCTACGAGTCCGTGCCCAATTTTGTATCTATTGTGTTCAGCGTAGCAGGGATATTGTGAAGTGGTGGGCGTTTAGGCGACTGAGCGGCTGTGTAAGGGGATAGCAGGTCTGGCGACGATAATTGGATGATTGAGAACCAATGGGTCGCACTGCCCACGCCCGCATTGCCAAAATAGCCATCCACCTTTGCTTGGCTGTCATCGATCGCTTGATCATTGGCCGCCAAACACCGAGCCGATGATTGCCGAGCCCCGTCCAACTGGATCGTCGCGAATCAACTGTTCTTCAAGCGCGATCTGGCGAAACAAGCCATCCAAACTTTGCTTAAGCACATGTTGCTCTAAATCCAAATCGGGTTTGTTCGCCAAAGGAAGTTGATTGTAAGTGCTCAACAGTTGTTGATACTGATCATAGAACCCGATTCGCTGTAAATTGCTCTGGATAATTGGCAAATAACGAGAACGCAAGCTGGCCTCGGTTTGCGCACGAAAATAATCCGTCGCCGCCGTATCGTGCCCCCGTACAATTCCCAGCGCATCAGTAACAGTCATATTGCGCACCGCATCCACCAACACCGCCTTCGCCTCAATAGCCGCCTTCTCCGCACCCTGGTTCATTAATGCTTCAACACCATCCAACTGGCCACCCAAGCCAAACTGCCGCAACCGACTCGCAATGGGCTGCAAACTCTCGGGCAACTCAATGCGGTACAGCGCGCTATTACTGTAACCGCCCGGCGCCGATAACTGGGTAGCCGCACGACCACTCCCCAACTCCAGCGCCTCCTTCACCCCACGCACCAGCTGCGCCTGGTTATTATAACCCGCCGCATCGGCACCGCTTTGCATCACTTGAGAAAACTCGGCGCAAGCCATCAACGACAGGGTCGAAACAAACAATAAAGCCCAATATTTTTGCATAAGAATACCGCCTCTTGTCATTAGCAATACCTCCGGCGCCTTTGTTCTTTCGTGTCGGCAGGTGTTCGCCCACGGCAGCACCTTAGCCCGGATATTTTGAACTTGGGAAGCTTGACGGGCCGAGGCGGGAACGTCAAACTCCGGCGGACTTTAATAAGCATAACGGGATGAAATGAATATGCCAAATTCATCTGGGATGGAAGAGGATCTCAGAGTCGCACTGAATGGTTATTTTTCCCTCGATGTCGATGTGTTCGAGAGTTTGGAGGACCTCGGCATGAAAGTAGTCCCGCTTCTGGATTATGACGCTGGGCGCACGCGTTTTCCCGATTGTATGATCGTCGGCCACCATCGGAGGCGGACAATCCTTCTCTTCCGCAGCCGGGTAGTTATGAATGTATGGCCTGGCGTGAGTTCGGCGATACCCGCCTTTTGTACGAAAATGAAGACAGTGGACCGTTCCTGGACAAACTTTTCTCCCAATACTTAAGCGAAGATGGCTCGGTTCGCAAATTAGCCCGGCAATTTTTGGAACCCGCCAGCAACGAAGGAAACTAATTGTTATCCCGCCGCTGGCGGCACGGCTTCCCTTGCGATTGCTGGTGTCTCTGTTCTATCGGCCGTCCCTACTCTGGCAGAGGCGCCCTAGCCCGGATATTTCACCAAATGCCAATTTGATGGCGCCGGGCTCAGGTCTTGTGAGCGGGCTCGCGACTGTAGGCTTAGTGGTTCTAAGGCGTAAGGAGCATGTCCGTTCACAAGGCCTGAGAACAAGCCAGCGTTTGGCGAGCGAGGACGGTGACAAATCGTCACCCACCGCAAAATGCTGGAAAGCCCGGTAGTCCTGCATTGCAGTTGTATTCCGAGCGTTTTGGTGAAATATTCGGGCTAGGCATTCACATCCGCGCCCCGTTCCAGCAAATATTCCACCACGGCATCGTGCCCTTCGGCGGCGGCAGCGGACAGCGGTGACTTCCCGTAGCGGGTTCGCTGGTTAACCTCGGCCTTGTTTTTCACCAGCAGTTTAACCACGTCCAGGTGACCGTTTTCCGCGGCGACGTACAATGCCGTTTTCCCGTAGCGCGAGGCGGCGTTTACATCGGCTTTGTGTTTTAACAGTTGTTCCACCATGGCTTTGTTGCCCATTTCGCTGGCGAGATAAAGCGCCGAGCGGCCCCACATGGCGGAAGCGTTGGCGTCGGCGCCGTTTTCCAGCAGAGCCCTCACGGATTTACTGTTGCCGCTCTCAACGGCGTTGAGCAGGGGGCTGTTGGCATCGCGGTTTTGTCGGCTCCAGTTCCGGGCGGCGCCGTTAAAATCCATATCGAAGTTGAAATCGAAGCTTTCAGCGATGCCAGCCACGGCGTCTTCAATGGAATGGCTAATGCCTTCCCAGTCTATGGCTTCAACGGCGCCTAGCGCGGTATCGACAATGCGCTGAATGCTTTCCTCGGAGACATAATCCGGCTCGTGCACGATGTCATTAACAATGCGCCATTGGCCGTCGATTAATTGCCAATCGGTGGTGGTAATGCCACCAAAGAAATCGTTGAGATTGCCGATATCGGTATTGAAACTGGCCCAGTAACGGGTGGTGACGCGGGCCTTGTCGCCGTCGCGATTGACGGACTGCACTTGCGAACGAAGCATCATGTCGCCGTCGAGCAGGTCGTTCCAATAATTTTTAATGGCGCGCTTGCCCCGATGGGTTTCGTTGCGCAAATTGTCGTTTTCAACCAGCACTTGGGCCTCGTCCGCGTAGAAGGAAACGATGGTGTCCACATCCCGTTTGTTAAACGCCGTCGCTATTTGGGCTTCCAGTTCCTGAAAGGGCGCGACCAGCGCGGGGTCGGGCGCCGGTTGCTGACCGCGCACCGCGAGCGGTTCGATAGGATCAACCGGGTCGAGGGGATCGCGCGCCGGCGATAGATCGGGGCGCGGGTTTTGCTCGGTGACGGCATTTTGCGCGAAGTCGATATACAGCGTCCGTTCTTCCGCTGCATTCTCCTCGACCATCTTCGCGGCGTTGTCGGTGTCCGCCACGGTTTCCTGAGCGCGGCTGGGCTGCGTTGTCAGCAGCGTGACCGGCAAGGCGATAGCGCCAATAGCGAGCAGCATTACCGCGGCCTTGGCCCAACCCGGGCCCTGCCGATTTTGGGAATCCGAGAGAATCGAGCGCATGCGCTGAGGAAAGAACGAATAGCTGGCCATGGAGGCGCTGACATTGCTGTCGTAAGTATTTCCTTGGAGGGATTTAACAATCTCCAATAAATTTTGCGCATAGGTGGACGCCCGCACACCTTGGTTGATAACAGCGTTGTCCGCGGCTTTTTCCTGCTCTTCGTGGAGTTTGCGGGCGCTGTACCACACCAGCGGATGAAACCAATACAGCGCGCTGAGGACGCTGGCGCAAAAGCGGAGGAGATTATCGCGCCCCTTGACGTGCGCGAGTTCGTGGGCGATAGCGGAGCGCCATTTCGGCGCGTCCCACTGTTGCGCTGCAACTGGCAACACAATCGCCAGCTTGAGCACGCCGAGCGCGATGGGCGTGGCGATGTCGTCGCTCACCAACACCGGGACAGTACCGCTGCCATCATTTGCTCGTGGGAAGGGCCTGGCGTTATCCCGTATCGCACGCGCTTGCCGGTGTTGTCGCAATAACCTGGCGGCGAAGAAGGCAACCCCCAACAGCCAAACCGCAACGGCCAATGCCAACGCTCCCTGCCAGGAAAACCACTCCGTACCGGCGGTCGGCACCGGCTGCGCTTGCGCCAGCGTATGCCATGAAGCAGTTTCGCTTGCACCGTCTGGCGCTACTGAACTTTCCACCGGCACTGCTGATGTTTCCATCGGCGCTATTGATTCCTCCACCGGCGCCATGGGCATTTTATTCGGCGCTATGGGCATCTCCACCGACGCAACGGGCGCGTGCAATGATTGTAGGGGAACTTCAATCGCCGGCAATACGCCGCTGGCGAGTGGAAGCAATAAGGCGATAACAATCGCGGCCGACCATAACAGCCGCTTCGTGGCGGCCGTAAAATTGGTCATCAGGCCGAGCAGCGAAATCGCGCCCAGCACCAAGGTGAGTTTTACAAGCATTTCCAAAGCGCCGAGGCCGAGCGCGGCGGTATCAATCCAGGACCAGAGCAGGTTCATATTAGCGTCCCTCTTTGCGGGCGTTTTCGATTAGGCGGGCCATTTGTTGCAGTTCTTCATCGGTAAGATTTTTCGCCTCGGCGTCGATCAGCGTGGCGATTAAATCCTGATGGGAACCGCTAAAAAAATTCTTCAACACATTGTCCAGCGCCGAGAATTTGGCGTTGTCCTTGGGCACAACCGGGGCGTAGACATAGCGAATGCCTTCCTGGGCGTAAGTAACATAGTCCTTGTCGAGCATGGCACGCAGGTGGGAGCGCACCGAGGTATAGCTGGGCGCGTCGTCCATGGCCTGATGTATTTCCCGCGCCGTGGCGCGCTCGAAGCGGTAGAGAATCTCCATGATCTGCCGCTCGCGATGGGAAAAGCCGGGATCGAGTTTGGACTTCATTCCGACGACCTCTGTTGTAGGGGCATGTGTCTATAGAGGGCATTGTCTTTTGACATAGCCCTTGACATAGCCCTTGACATAGCCCTTGACATACATGCCAGATTTCTAACATGTTGGAATCCTAACAGCTTTGGTGAGCTTGTCAACGGGTCGAATGCCCGCCGGGCAAGTCTTTACCTTTCTTGAGGTTTACGGGAGACGGGGCGGGAATACCCCGCGGCCCTTCGCTTATCGTTTCTTATTTTTGGTAGTCGGGCCTTCCAGGCGTACTGGAAGTGGCCAGCCACGGCAACATCAAAACGCGCCGTGCGCACGCGGTGACGAAGAAGAAAGGTGGTGGGATTAATGGGAGAGCAGAGCGTCATCTAAATAGCCTTCATGCCTATATAGCCTATAGCCACAAGTCTGCTAATACCCGGCGGCTTGAGCCTTCGCCTGACATTGCGCGGGAGCATGCGCCTTTATGCATGCCCGTGTCGCGCCTCACTGCAAACAACACTTCTTATATTTCTTCCCGCTGCCGCAAGGGCATGGATCATTGCGGCCGACACGACGCTCGGTTCGGAGATGGGGAACGGAAGGCTCGAGCGACTTTATTACTTGAACCACCAGCCCTAAGCCCCCGGGCGGCCACTTGTCCGCCAGAAAACCCGCTGACCGCAGCGCGCTTTCCATGGCTGAAATATCGGTCTATAGAATACTGATCTTCAAGGAAGGACTAAAACCAACTTCGAGCTAGAAAGGTTATCCCCATGCCAGAGACCGCCATCATTGCCGACTCCGCCTGCTGCCTGCCCAACTCTGTTTCCCAAAAATACAAGATTTCCTACGTACCGGTTGCTTATACCGTTAACGGTGCTCGTCATACCGATCCCATGAAAGACGACGAAGTCGTGTCGCTGTTTGCCTCTGGGGTATTCGGCAAAAAGAATGACGTGGAAACCGTCGCCCCCTCGGTGGAGTCTTTCGAAAAGGCGATCAGAAAAAAAATGGCCGAGGGCTACAAGCAGGTAATCGTGCAAACGGTCAACCGCACCCAGGGCGAAACCTACCAGAATGCCAATTCCGCGGTGTCCAACATCAAGCGCGATTTACAAGATAGATCGATTACCGTTAGAGTCATGGATAGCCGCACGGTGTTCGCCGGCCAGGGCCTTATGGCCATCGAAACCGTGCGCCGCCTGATGAAAGAAACGAGCGAGGATATCGCGCGCCGTAAGATGGATGTACTGTCGGAAAAAATTCACACCTTTATTATCCCCAAGGACATCAAACTGGCACGCTCGCGCGGCGCAAAGCGTGGCGAGCACAACATCAGCAAAAGCAAAGCCTTTTTAGCCAGCGCCCTGGGCATTCATCCGCTAATCTGCAATATGAATGATTCCTCCTATGTACCGGCAACCGTGCGTGGCTTCAACAATGCCGTGAAAGCCCTGTTTGATCACGCCCGCAGTCGTATCGACGCCGGCTTGTACAGCCCTATCATTACCGTCAATTACGCCGGCCCGATGGATGTCTTAAAAGCCATGCCCGGTTACGCCGATTTGGAACAAGCGGCGAAAGCCAAGAAGATCATGTTGATCCCCAGCGTCGCCAGTATTGCGTGTGGCGTTTATGCCAGCCCCGGCTCCATTTCACTTGCCCTGGCCACTGAACCGCACGAGTGGTCCCAGTAGCCACTGTCGGGAAGTGATAAAGCCAACGCGCAGTGTCGAAGTCGTCACCCTGTCTAAAACCTCAACCTTCCTCACCCGCGGGCAGGGTGTTCGATTTTACGATCTCTGCTTCACGGGTAAACAACATCGTCGCATCGCCGGACTCAGAGTAGGACGGCCACTCGACACCCTCCGCGCAGGTAAATGCGTCGGCACTCGGTGACATTTTATAAAATGCCACCCAGCACGAATGCACCCTTTTGGCCACGGCGCGATCCTCATCATTGACTGTACCGTTTGCACTTCTGGCCCAACCGGAAGTCGCCATCGAATCAAAGGTAAACATCAGCTCCGCTGAATGAATGGCACCATTTTTCCATTCTTTTTGCCGAAAGCTGGGCACATAGGCAAAGTGGTACAACCAGGCGTTCGCGCCGTCGTCTCCGGTTTTCCGGGCGATATCGCGCGCGCCGCTAAAACCGCCTTCACCGCTATTTGAGCCGATCAAGACAGGCACATCAATTTCATTGCCGGCATCCAATGCTTCACCGGTAGACACGGTACGGAAACGACCATCGATGGGCGAACCCACACCCCGGCGCGTCGCTTCGTTGTAAATAAAGGACTGCGCCGACACCGCGCGCAATTGCTCGGCCGTGGTATCCTTGGGCAAACCCATTGTCGTCATGGCCCCAGCCCCTTTTTGCTCCGCATCTTGTAGGGATTGCGCCGGCTGCAAGAAAGCCCCTGATTGAATTACCGCTTTGTGATACAAGCCTTCAGCCGAAGGGACCGACAACAGATTAACCACCATCAAACCACCGGCCGATTGGCCCGCAATCGTCACATTGTTGGGATCACCGCCAAACGCCTCGGCGTTTCGCTGAATCCACTGCAACGCCGCCACCGCATCGGTTAAGGCAAAATTCCCCAGCGGCTCATTCTTGCCGGCCGCCTTGCTGAGCGCGGGATGGTTAAAATTCGCCAACGCGCCCAGGCGATAATTCATCGCAAAGGTCACCACACCCGCTTTCGCGTTAGACGTGCCGTTGTAGGAGCCCAAATGCCCCGCGCCCAAAAAGCCAGCGCCGCCATACATCCACAGCACTACCGGCGCTTTCTCGGCTTTTGCCGGCGCAAACGCCGTGAGGTATAAACAATCCTCCGACTGCACCCCAGTCACACCACCACCATTGGGTGTTCCGCCATCGGGGTTTACCGGTTGCGGACACGGCGGCTCATCCGCGAGCGCCAAACGTTCGCCCGGCCAGGCGTCGGGCATTTCCGGTGCTTGCCAGCGCAACTCGCCAACCGGCGGCTTGGCATAGGGCACACCGCGAAATACCCGCACCCCGTTATCCATATTCCCAACCAGCACACCCGTATCGAGCGTGACCTTGGTGGGCGTGAAATCCTCTACCACCTGTGCGTAAGCCACAACAGGCAGGCACAGTGCGGCCGTAACCAGGGTGCCCAAGGCACCTGTCATATATCGTTTCATGAGACGGATCTCCTCTAATCAGTGAACGACCGCGCGGCTGGGGCACAGAGACAAGCGCAATGCGCTTACCGCGGCGTGTGTTTATAGCGAATGCTAGCGACTACGATGGAAAACGGGTTATTGTCATTATTTTCCAGCGGAAAGCATACTGGCCCGATTGGCCTGAGTAAAGCTAATGGAACGCAAACAAATGTAAGCAGGGACAAGC
>JBBDIU010000159.1:0-10531 GCA_040880205.1 Cellvibrionaceae bacterium | reverse complement strand
GGTTCATTGGCACAACAAGAACCACAGCTATGCCATCCGCCTCAGCGGCACCCTGGGAATGGGCGCCACCTGGATACGAGGCAATGAACAAGGCGTGCGCCTCGAACAAAGTGGTGAAGCGCCGGTATTCGCGGCAACACCGGAAGATTTGGTCTATACCCAGCTGGGCCGGGAAATTCCCATTAGCGACCTGCACTATTGGGTGCGTGGCCTGCCCGCCCCCTACCCACGGCCCCGCAATGCCCGCTTTGCCCCGGAGGGCGTGCTGAGTCATTTGCAACAGTCCGGGTGGACCTTGGAGTACAGCGATTACCAAGCGGTTGGTGCCTGGAATCTGCCGGGCAAGGTCATCGCGATTCGCGACGATCTCAAGCTGACCCTGCTGGTGGGCAACTGGTCGCTCGAATCTGCCGCTGAACAATAACACCCTCCAATGTCCATTCTGACACTTCCGGCTCCGCCCAAGCTCAACCTCTTCCTGCATGTGTTGGGCCGTCGAACCGATGGCTACCACGACTTGCAGACCGTCTTTCAGCTACTCGACTACGGCGACCGCCTGACCTTCCAGCCCCGGAACGATAGCCAACTTACGCTCGACCATAGCCTGCCCGGGGTGAAAGTCGAAGATAACCTGGTCATCCGAGCCGCGCACGCCCTGCAAAACTCATCAGGCACCCGCCAGGGCGCGGACATTGGCCTGGAAAAGCGATTGCCGATAGGCGGTGGGATCGGCGGCGGCAGCTCTGACGCGGCTACTACCTTGCTAGCTCTCAACGCCTTGTGGGATACACGATTGTCGCTCGACGAATTGGCCACTATCGGGCGTGCCTTGGGCGCCGATGTACCGGTGTTCGTACGCGGCAAAACGGCCTGGGCGGAAGGTGTCGGTGATGAGCTACAAGCCATTGAAATACCTGAAAAATGGTACTTGGTATTGACCCCGGAATGCGGCGTTTCCACGGCCCGCGTATTTAGTCATCCAGAATTGACAAGAGACAGCGCCCCCATTACAGTAGCGGCCTTCTTTGAGCAGGGTACCCGGAACGATTGCCAACCTCTGGTGGAAAAGCTTTTTCCTCCCGTGGCCGAGGTCATAACATGGCTTGACCGGCACCGATTGAACCGGCCCGACAGTTCTCGACAAGGTCAGGGTAAGGCTCGCATGACGGGAACAGGCGCCAGCGTTTTCGCTTCTTTTGATTCCGAATCAACCGCACGGTCCATTCTTGCCGCTAGCCCATGGCGGGGTTTCGTGGCCCGCGGTGTGAATCAATCACCGGTCCATGCACTGCTGCCGTGATATGGGGAGTGGGAAGTCGAGAGTGCGAAGTGGGACAAGCACCGACCATCTGACTCTGGAAATAAGATAGGTTTTTTACTACCCGTTGGGGTGTAGCCAAGCGGTAAGGCAGCGGGTTTTGATCCCGTCACGCGGAGGTTCGAATCCTCCCACCCCAGCCATACTTGAGAGCACGGCAACAAATCGGCTTGGGAATGGTTGTACCAAAACCGCGGCCAATCCGGGAGGGTTCGAACCGAGAGGTTCGACCAATTTGTCGGGAACAAATTGGGACAGCGCAACGAAGTGAAGCTGCCCCGAAGGGGTGAGCGCAGGACGCGCGAATCTATCCTCCCACCCGACATTATAAACGCAACACCACAATAAACCGCAAAACGCAAAACCCAACAAGAGTAACAGGTTATCGACATGGCAGACTTAATGGTCTTTTCCGGCAACGCTAATCCCAAGTTAGCGGAGAAAGTCGTGTCGAAACTCGGCATACCCATGGGCGATGCCACCGTCACCAAATTTTCCGACGGCGAAATTGACGTCGAACTGAACGAAAACGTTCGCGGGCGCGACGTCTTTGTCTTGCAGCCCACCTGCGCACCCACCAACGACAACATCATGGAACTCATCGTCATGGTGGACGCTTTGCGCCGCGCCTCAGCGGGCCGCATCACCGCGGTGGTCCCCTACTTCGGCTACGCGCGTCAGGATCGCCGGGTGCGCTCCGCCCGGGTACCAATCAGTGCAAAAGTGGTGGCGGACATGATGGTCAGCGTGGGTATCGATCGCGTACTTACCGTCGACCTGCACGCGGAACAGATCCAAGGCTTTTTCGACGTGCCAGTGGATAACGTCTACGGTTCACCAGTGCTGTTGGCGGACGTGGAGCGGCAAGGTTTTAAGAATCCCATTGTGGTATCGCCAGATATTGGTGGCGTGGTGAGAGCCCGCGCCGTGGCCAAGCAACTGGACATCGATCTGGCCATTATCGACAAACGCCGACCCACGGCAAACGCCTCCGAAGTCATGAACCTGATTGGCGAGGTGGAAGGCCGCACCTGTCTACTGGTCGATGACATGGTCGACACCGCCGGCACCCTGTGCAACGCGGCCACCGCGTTAAAGCAGCGCGGCGCCAAAGCGGTCGTTGCCTACTGTACCCATGCTGTACTCTCCGGCAAAGCGATTGACAATATCAACGCTTCCGAACTAAACGAATTGGTGGTTACCGACTCCATTCCCCTGAGCGAAGCCGCGCTGACCTGTAAACGCATTCGGCAACTAACGCTTAGCACCATGCTCGCCGAGGCCATGCGCCGGATCAGCAACGAAGAATCCCTGAGCGCAATGTTCAATTGATCTCAGCAACCCACCCGCAAGGGTGATACTAAACCCCCATAATGCTGCCGGTCGCAAGCGCTTATGGGGCCAAAACGAGGACAAGGCAAGATGTCTACCGAAGACTTTACATTGATCGCCGAGGCCCGAGCCGACGTGGGGAAAGGTGCGAGCCGCCGCCTGCGTCGCCAGGGTCACAGAGTACCCGCCATTATCTATGGCGGCGACAAACAGCCGGAGAATGTGAGTATCCTACACAAGGACTTGTTGAAACAGCTTGAAAACGAAGCGTTCTATTCGCACATCATCACTATCAAGCAAGACAAAAAGAGCCAGGACGTTATCCTGAAGGACCTCCAACGCCACCCGGCAAAAAACCAAATATTGCACGCGGACTTTATGCGTGTCTCCAGCACCAAGAAATTACACACCCGTGTGCCGCTTCACTTCCTCAACGAGGAAGCTTGCGTGGGCGTGAAGATGCAGGGCGGTACGGTTTCACACAACATGAGCGAACTGGAAATTTCCTGTCTGCCGGGTGATCTGCCGGAATTTATCGAAGTGGACCTGGCTCAGGTGGAAGTTGGCCAGATTGTTCACATTTCCGACCTGACGCTACCCAAGGGCGTGGAATCCGTGTCCCTGTCCCACGGCGCCGATCATGACCTACCCGTGGTCACGGTCAACAAGCCCAAAGCAGGCGGCGAGGTGACCGAGGACGAAGCAGAGCAGCCGGAAGAAGGCGGCGAGGACTAACCCCAGTCATCGGTTGGTGAATACCATTGTGTATTAAACTCCTGGTGGGCCTGGGCAATCCGGGCCCCGAGTACCAACAGACCCGACACAATGCCGGTGCTATGGTGCTAGAAACATTTGCACGCCGGCATCAGGTTACCCTGGTTCCCGAAAGTAAATTCGCCGGCCTCACGGGCCGGCTTGCCCTGTCGGGCCAGGACCTCCGGCTTCTCATCCCCACCACCTACATGAACCTGAGCGGCCAGGCCGTGGCGCCCATGGCGAACTTCTTCAAGATTGTTCCTGAAGAAATCCTGGTGATTCACGACGAGATCGATTTACCACCGGGCACCGCGCGCTTAAAAAACGGAGGCGGCGCCGGTGGTAACAATGGGCTGAAAGACATCATCCAGGCGCTGGGCAATAACAGCTCATTCAAACGCCTGCGAATTGGTGTCGGCCATCCCGGCTCCGCCACTCAGGTTTCCGGTTACGTCCTGAAAAAGGCACCCGCCGACGAACAAAGCCTGATCGACGACAGCATTGAACGCGCAATCGACATCCTCCCTCTCGTCATTAATGGCGACTGGGAAAAAGCCATGCATCAATTACACACAGAGCCAAGTCGCTAGTCTCTAATCACTAGTCGCTAGTGAAACCCAGGACTCTAGCGACCCTGACTAGCGATTAGCGACTAGAGACTATCTTTTATGGGTTTTAACTGCGGTATTGTCGGCTTGCCCAACGTGGGTAAATCCACTTTGTTTAACGCCTTGACCGAAGCGGGCATCGACGCGGAAAATTTTCCGTTTTGCACCATCGAACCCAACACCGGCATCGTGCCAGTTCCCGATCCTCGACTGCAAAAGCTGGCAGAAATCGTGAAGCCACAAAAAGTCATTCCTACCACTATGGAATTCGTGGACATCGCCGGTTTGGTGGCCGGTGCTTCCAAGGGTGAAGGGCTGGGCAACCAATTCTTGGCCAACATTCGCGAGACGGATGCCATCGCCCACGTAGTGCGCTGCTTCGACGACGACAATGTGGTGCATGTTGAAGGCAAGATCAATCCGTCCTCCGACATTGAGGTTATCAATACCGAACTGGCGCTGGCGGACCTGGAAACCACTGAAAAAGCTCTGCAACGTTTTACCCGGGCAGCAAAAGGTCAGGACAAACACGCCGCCACCATGAAGGCACTGTTGGAAAGGGTGTTGCCACACCTGAATGAGGCCAGGCCGCTTCGGTCCCTGGATCTAAGCGATAAGGACAAGGCGCAACTCAGGGAACTCTCCCTACTCACCGTGAAACCCACCATGTATATTGCCAATGTGGCGGAAGAAGGGTTTGAAAACAATCCTCACCTCGAGGCCGTCAAGCAGATAGCAGCCGGTGAAGGCTCGGCCGTAGTGCCCATTTCCAACAAATTGGAAGCGGAGATCGCGGAACTCGAAGACCACGAAAAAATGGACTTCCTGGCCGAATTGGGCATGGAGGAGCCCGGTCTCAATCGCGTGATTCGCGCCGGCTATCAGCTACTGGGCTTGCACACCTACTTCACCGCTGGGGAGAAGGAAGTGCGTGCCTGGACCATTCCGGTGGGAGCCACGGCGCCGCAAGCGGCCGGCAAGATCCACACCGACTTCGAGAAGGGATTTATCCGCGCGGAAGTCGTCAGCTATGAGGATTTCGTGGCCCACAAGGGCGAGGCCGGCGCCAAGGACGCCGGCAAATGGCGCCTGGAGGGCAAGGACTACATCGTCCGGGACGGCGATGTGATCCATTTTCGATTTAACGTATAAACGCCACTGCGCCTCGCAAGACGAGCACCACGATTCCGGTCATGCAATCCTCAACACCTAGCCCAGGCAAGCAGCGTCCTGTGGGGCGCTTGACAACAAAAAGCCAACTAATCAGAATACTCGCCCGCTCGTTTGCGGCGCGCTCCCACCCACCACTTTGGCTGGGTGTGGCACCACCCCTATGTGGCAAGGTAGCTCAGCTGGTTAGAGCACAGCATTCATAATGCTGGGGTCGGGAGTTCAAGTCTCCCCCTTGCTACCATCTTCCGTGAAATGTGAATGGTGAAACGTGAATTGTGGGACGCAGCCGTGGTCGCGCCCTGCCACCACCTCACAGTACCGCGCTTCATAACCTAAAATTTCCGTTATTTTGTCCGATTTTCGCGGCCCGATCCGCATTCTCCGCTAATCCTCTGTTTCCCCTCTTATCCTGATACTTCCGATCTATTCTATTTCTCAATTATTTATGTCATTTCACATTTCATCTGTCATCTGTCACCTGCCACCTGTCACCTGTCACGTTGACACAAACTCACCTCCACGTTCGCTGATCGAACCTCGTTAATGCCTTCGAGCTTTCGCTCTACCTAGTTCAATTCCTCAAAGCCACTGCCAAATCCGTCGCACCTTAATAGCAACGAGTCGTCATCTGTCCGCTCGTTTTACTTATATTTGACCACCTCTTCATGGTATGCACATTAAATCCTATTTTTCTGCCTGCTTTGTTCGCCGATGTTAATCTCACATTTCACCATTCACATATCGTCTTTGTCTGCCATTCACTATTCACATTTCGCCTTTCACCTTTCACTTACCAATTCCCAATTCCCAGTTCCCAGTTCCCACAACAACTGTGAACTCCTAGCCCGTTAAAACTCCAACCCATTCTTATCGTCTGCGGCACTGTCTGCATACTGATTTCACGTTTAAATTCTATTTTTATAATTTTTACAAAATAAAAATTGGACTGTGATCAGCCCCACACAAAAAAGCAGCAGGCATTTTCTTCGCTGATACACTCAATCAAGCACTGAATAATTTTTTGTACCGCTATTTATGAGTGTACTAACGATGTATCGATGTAATAGTTTATTTTTGAATAAAAAAATATATTTTTCTTTTATTATTTTCCTTGCAACAACATTAATCGCATGCGGAAAAGGCGGAACATCTGATGGGGACGAAGGCACGGGCGGCGAGCCGATCAACGAAAATCCATCCTCCCCCACTCCACAACCAAACCCGGAACCGAGTCCCGAGCCAGAGCCGGAACCAGCGCCCGACACGGAACCGGAACCTAATCCGCAGCCCGAACCAGAGCCAGCACCAACTCCAGAGCCCGAACCTGTTCCAGAACCCGAACCCGCTCCCGAGCCTACTCCGGAACCGGACCCAGTGGATCCAGGTTTCGCACTATACATTGCGGATCAGGATAAGGATGAAAAGTACGAAATTTACGGCTTCGACCCGCAAACGGGCAACACCAACAAACTTAACAGCGATCTGCTCGACTGTAGTGGTGCAATAACCAACCTTAGCTGGACGCCCGATTTAACGCGCGTGATTTACTCGGGCAGTCAGGACGGCAGCGTCGCTGTTGAACTGTACAGCGTCATGATCGATGGCTCGAATCGCATTAAATTGAACACCGCCTTGTCTGAAGGCGGCAATATATCTCATTTCATACCGTCGCCGGACAATCAACACGTAGCTTACATCGCGGACAATGATACCGATGGGGTGGACGAGGTATACAGCGTTCGGCTTGACGGCAGTGGCCACGTAAAACTGAATGGATCAATGATCGCCGGGGGCAAGGTGACAAAAATTGCCTGGGCGCCCGATGGCTCCCGACTGGTGTACGAAGCTGATCAAAATATTGATGGTGTTGTTGAGCTTTTCAGCGTGCGACCAGACGGTAGTGGGCGTACCCGACTCAACGGCGCGTTGGTGAGTACCGGTAGCGTCGTTGACTGGCAATGGGCGGCGGACGGTTTGCGAATCGTCTATTTTGCCAACCAAGACATAGCGAACGTGATGGAGCTTTACAGTGTTTTGCCGAATGGCTCCGGCTTGGCCAAACTTAACGGCAATCTGGGAACCAGTGGCGACGTTGTCGAAGGTAGCTGGGCGGTTAGTCCCACAGGATCACATGTTCTGTATTTGGCCGACCAGGATACTAATCAAATTTTTGAACTCTATAGCGCCGCCATCGACGGCTCCACCCGGGTCAAAGTCAATGGACCACTCCCTTCCGGTGCACAAATCAAAAGCTGGAAGTGGGCTCCGGATGGTTCGCGGGTAAGCTACGTGGCCGACCAGAATACTCCGGGTGAATTCGGCCTGTACAGCGTGGCGCCCGACGGAAAAGGTCGTATCGCACTGAATCTACCCCTGGCGGCCGGGGGTAAGTTCCAGGCGGTACAGTGGGCAGCGGACAGCTCCCGCGTCTTTTACAGCGCCGAGCAGGAAACCCTTGGCGTTTACGAACTGTATAGCGCATCCTCCGACGGCAGTGATTTTGTAAAGTTAAGCGGTGCATTTACCAGCGGTGGCGGAATTCCTACCGCAGATGCCTGGGAGCCCTCACCGGATGGGCGTTACGTGGCCTATCGAGCGGACCAGATCACCGACGGTAATTTTGAGCTGTTTGTTGCACAGGCAGACGGTGCAAAAGCCGCTACAAAAGTCAGCGGTACTCTGGCGTCCGGCGGTGACGTAACCGCGCTTCAGTGGTCAGCGGACGGCGCCCGCGTGTACTTTTTGGCTGACAAGCTAAACGACAATACAGTGGAGTTGTTTGGCGTAGAGGCTGATGGCAGTGCAACTCGGAAGATTAATGGAGAACTGACCGCGGGTGGAAATGTCGTAAATTTTGTATGGGCGAAGCGGTAGGCAGGGAACAGGGAACAGGGAACAGGGAACAGGGAACAGGGAACAGGGAACAGGATAGTATAGGTCGCGATTATAGTTGCGGGATGTGAGATGTGAGATGTGAGATGTGAGAGGAAAGTGCATGGTAAATGGTAAATAGTGAAAGATGGATGCAGAGTTGTGTCGGCCCTAGCACGACGCAGCTTTGCGCGGCTGAGCGGGTACTGTTTCGGAGTGAATAGCTGCAAGGACAGCAGCGGGACGGGGCTAGTGTCCTGTCTGACTAGTTCGCATCATTTCAGAGCCTAAATCAGGCGCTAGTACAAGGCGCACTCCGCCGGGAATAGTGGTGCTATTTCCAAGGAGTGCAACGCCGTAATAGCGTCTGATATAGGCTCCCGAAGGGCGCGCCATACAAAGCCTCTGGCGGTGTTGCGATTCTTGTAAAGGGCTACGGCCATTCACTGCGAACCGCGCCTTGCCAGAGGCTTTGTATGGCACGCTGAAATAATGCGAACTAGTTAGACAGGACACCGAGATGGCCCATTGAACGCAGAAACAGTACCCGCTCAGCCGCGCAATGCGGGAACGAAGCGGTGAATGGTGAATGGTGGAAGCGGTGAATGGTGAATGGTGAATGGTGAATGGTGAATGGTGAAAAGTATATCCCTGTAGCTACATTCACGAGACAAAAAGCCCGGCATTGCCGGATTTTTTGTGGGAGAAAAGTTTAAACGATTAAGGTGTGGCCTTTTGTTTTTAGCCATTGGCGGTGGGTTTTGTAGTCGGGGAACAGGCGTTCGACGTGGCGCCAGAAGCGCTTGCCGTGATTGGGGTGGACTAAATGACTGACTTCGTGGGCAACCAAATAGTCGATTACTGCCTCGGGTGCCGCCATAACCTGCCAGTTATACTGAATGATCCCGGCCGCCGTGCAGTGGCCCCACTTGGTTTTGGTGCGCCGCAGACGGACTCCGGCGTGGGAGCGGCCAATCTTTTTCGCCAGGGCGTCGGTTTTTTCAGTGAGTATCCGCATGGCTTGATTGCGATACCACTGCCAGAGCATCTTTTGTACAGCGTCGGTGGTGGCAATTCCGGTGCGTTTCACGATGCCCACGTACAGGTTGCCGTTTACCAGTTGCACACCGCCACGCCTGGCGGTGTAGATGCGCAAGGGATAGGACTGTCCGAGATAGTCGAATAGCTCACCCTCGGTATAGCGCTTGGCCACGATCTCCTGGGTGTGCGCGCGCTGCTTTTCCAGCGTTTGTAAAACCCACGGCTGCTTTTGTTGTAGAAAATGCATGCCTTCCTGATCGGAAACAAAGCGCGGCAACATCAATTGCACTTCACCCTGTCTGATGATGATCTCAATGGTGCGCCGTCGCGGCGAACGCTTCACGATGACATCGAAGCCCAAGGTGTCCACGGTGGAGAGTTTCGAAATTCGCAATGCCGCAGGCTTTGGTGGTTTTCGGGGCATGATATTTTCAGGTCACGGGACAAGTGCGGATTAATGATAATGGTCAAGCCACATTCATGCGGCCGGTGATAAATTCGTCGCTCAGCTCAATCAAACTGATAGCGTTAAACAGATACACGCCGGTATCGATAAAATTCATGTTGCCGATTCGTGTTGGCCGAGTGACGATAGTGTGTCCGTGAACTGTCGCATCCACGCCCTCGACTACCCTGTTGCCACGCAAATGAACCGCTTCGCGGCTCCACAGAGCGCGCCATATTTCATCGCCGGTGAGTTTACGTTTTTCCGACAAGCGATGCCAATCGAAGGTGGGCGGCTGAGCGTGACTGATCCCGACACGTTTTCCCGAGCGAGTCGCCAGAATGCGAGTGATAGGCAGTTTAGCCACCAGGGGCAGCAAGGACTTCAATTCAGCCTCATCCGTCTCGGACAGTTGGTCGAACCAGCTCCCACCATTGCCCATCCAACCGGTCCAGGTAGCCGATCCCGGCCCCTCATGGAGCGCGGCGAGCATCATGTTTTCGTGGTTGCCCTGGACCGCGTGGAACCAGGGTTCTTGCAACAAGCGCAGGCAAGCGAGGCTATCGGGGCCTCGGTCGATAATGTCCCCAACCGAAAAGACCCGATCATGCTTCGGATCGAAGGAGACACCTTGCAAGGCCTTCTGCAAGATTGAATAGCACCCGTGCAGATCCGCGAGGACAAAGTCGCGACCCGTGGGATTGGAGCTGCTGAATTGGAAGTGGATATAGTCGATCATACAACAGTGCTGATGCTAAAAGGCGATGCTGATTTCAGTATAGCATCCCGGCTAGCCCGGATATTTCACCAAATGCCAATTTGATGGCGCCGGGCTCAGGTCTTGTGAGCGGACTCGCGACTGACAAAGTGTCGGGAACACTTTGGGACGCGAAGCGCCGCAGGGCAGGTCACACGGAGGTGACCTGTTCCACGCTTAGTGGTTCTAAGGCGTAAGGAGCATGTCCACTCACAAGGCCTGAGAACAAG
>JBBDIU010000158.1:0-10586 GCA_040880205.1 Cellvibrionaceae bacterium | reverse complement strand
GATCAAGCGCGCGCCTTCATGGCCAAGCAACGAGCACCTTGTGTGGTAAAACCCGCGCGCGGCACCGGCGCGGGTGCCGGGGTCATAACCGGTATCGATAATGACCGGGCACTTTACCGCGCGGCCGTGGCCGCTTCCGTACACTGCAAGGACCTGTTAATTGAGGAAACCATTGTCGGCCATTCCTATCGGCTTCTTTTCTTGAATGGCAAGTATCTGCACGGTGTGAAGCGAAACCCACCCCAAGTCAAGGGCGATGGTCGATCCACCATCAGGGAATTAATCAAAGCGGAAAACAGACGACGCCAGCAAAGTTCACACATCGAGTCCTTGTTCCCGATCAGCGTCGACCAGGAATGTCGAACCACTTTGCGGGCCCAATCACTCGAACTCGCCTCCAGGCCCATGGCGGGAGAACGGATCGTGGTAAAACGAGTAGTCAATCAAAACGCAGCCGGGGAAAACATTGATATTACCGGCCAAGTGCATCCAGGTATTTTGCAGACTGGCGCACAGGCCTCGGCGCGACTGGGCTTGCAGTTGGCGGGTGTCGATGTATTAACAGAAGATATTAGCCGCCCGCTGGCGGACACAGCAGGGGTGATCAATGAAATTAATGGCTCGCCCGGATTACATCATCACTATTTAACCGCGCAAGGTGGCGACCCCGCCATTGCGGAAAAACTATTGCGTTATTGTTTACCAGTGTCAAACAAAAGTTATGCTCGCCAAACTCCGTAACAAAGCTCGCCCGCCCATTGCTGTTCTGTTGGGAGGGCTGGCCAACACCACTGCTGTAGCACGTGCCCTGGGCAGGGAGGGGGTACCGGTGGCTGTGATAGCAAACCCATTCTGTGCCGCCTTGCAATCGCGTTACGTAAACCCATTTCCGGTCCCGCACGGAACGACGGCGACGGAGTACTTTCAGCGAATATTGATCCAAAACCCAGCCTTTCCTAGGGGATCGGTGGTGTTTCCCTGTGAAGATGCCGCGATCCAGTTTATTGCCACGAATCGAAGCGAACTGAGAAAACGCTATTTACTCGACATTCATAAACCCGAACACCAGTTGCATCTGCTGGACAAGCAAAAGACTTTGGCCCTGGCGCGGGAAACCGGCGTGGGGGCGCCTCGTTCGTGGACCGTGGCCTGCATTGAGGATGTTGAATCGCTACTTCCAGAGATTGAATTTCCAGTGCTGATCAAACCGATTCACTCTCACATCTTTCAGCGCCGCTTCCGGAAAAAACTGTTTTACGTTGAAGGCAGTGGTGAACTGATGGCACGCAGCAACGAGGCGCTAGGGGCGGGTATCTGCTTTATGTTGTGCGAGTTTATTCCGGGGCCCGACGACTTGCTCAGCAGCTACTACGTCTACATCGACCGGGATAATCAACCGACATTCGAATTTACCAAAAAGGTGCTGCGCCGTTCGCCGCCAAATTTTGGTGCCGGTTCGTATCATATGACCGAGTGGCTTCCGCGGACCGCGGAAAAGGGCTTCCAGTTCTTCTCGGGTATCGGCTTTCAAGGTTTGGGCAACATCGAGTTCAAAACGGATCCGCGGAACGGAGAATTAAAAGTCATTGAATGCAACGCGCGGTTTACCGGTGCCCAGGAGTTGATTACCCGTAGCGGCCTGAATATGCCTTATCTTATCTATCATTATCTGACTGAAAACGTGCGCGCGCCAAAATCCAGCTTCACTGAATTCATGACATTGTGGTTGCCTTTCGAGGACTTCGATGCCTATCGCGATCTACGGGCCAGTAAGCAGATCAGCGCCCGTGCCTGGTTGCGTAGCATCTGTCGGCGCCAGGTATTCTGCTACTTTGCCATGGACGATCTCAAGCCCTTCTTCAGCGCAAGCAGACGCGAACTCAGTCGCCGTGCACAATGGCTAAGGGAGAGGGCAAGCGGTGAAAGCGGAAGCGCTTAGGCAATTCAGTCGCTCCGTTCTCGTGGCGGCGGGCAGCGACCCGGCGGAAGCCACAGTGGTAGCCGACGTTTTGGTATGGTGCGACGAAGTCGGGCGGCCCAATCAGGGCGTGTGGCGATTACCAGTTCTGTGTGAGCGACTGCAACGGGGCTTGTTCGAATCACCGTGTCATCCGCACATGGAATTGAAAACCGTCAGCCTGGCTACGCTTGACGGTCGCGCGGGACAGGGACACTACGTTGCCTATCAAGCCATGAACAACGCCATTGCGCTGGCAAAAGCCGAAGGCATTGCCGCAATCGTTGTCAGAAATTCCAACTTTTTCGGTGCTGGTGGTTATTACGCGTCGATGGCGGCACAAACGGGACTTATCGGCATCGCGCTGAGTAATTCTTTTCCCAAGGTACGTGCCTTTAACGGCGAGCATCCAGTGTTGGGTACGAATCCACTTGCCTTCGCCTGCCCCGCCCGGGAAGGCGAACCCTTGGTACTGGACATGGCGACTTCCGCCCTGGCCGGCTCTACCGTTCGCAAGCAACGAGAGTGTGATTCACCAGCAAAGTCGGAGGCCGCCGCCCTCGAGCCACTGGGCGGCTCGAAGGGCTACGGATTGGCGCTGCTGGTGGAAATTATGTCGGGCGTCTTGTCGGGTGGAGGATTTTCCCACCAAGTTAAATCCATGTACGAGAACTTTCATGAACCCGGCAATAACGGGCACTTTTTTCTCGCCCTCGACATCGAAAAACTCATGCCTCTAACGGTGTTCCGCGAACGAATGCTAACCCTTATGGATTGGCTGGCCGCCTCTGGCGCGACCGGAGAGGTAAAATACCCCGGCCAAAATCGCTGGGAAATATTAAAACAAACCCAAACCGCCGGCGTTCAACTGGACGACACCACACAAGCGGCGCTGCGGGAATTGGCTAGGAAATACCAAATAGCTAGTCTCTAGTCTCTAGTCTCTAGTCTCTAGTCTCTAGGGATGTTCCCACCGACCCAAGCAGAGCGCAAGCCGGTTTTTGACTGGCGACTAGAGATTAGCGACTAGCGACTTTTCTTACCGGCATCTCTCCCCAATCCGTTGCAAAAGGGTTTGTACTTCCGTCGGTTCGGCCAGGTAATAATCAGCTAACGATGTGGAGATTTCTTCGCCAACTCGAACGCCGAGACCTTTGCCCGCCAGCGCGGCGAACACGTCTTCGTCAGTTTCGTCGTCGCCGATATAGATGACCAGCACGCGTCGCGGATCGATTTCCGCGGTTTCCATTAGCCATTCCACCGCATGGCCTTTGTCCCAGTCGACCGCCGGTTCCAGCTCCAGTACCTTTTTACCGAGCCGCTTGCGCAGGTGGGTATCGGCCAACACACCGTCCACCACCCGTTTGACTTGTTGAATGGCCACGTCGCTGCGCACCTTGCGATAGTGTACCGCCACCGCAAACCGCTTGCGTTCGATAACCACCCCCGGTACCGCTTCGAGAGCTTCGCGCAAGCGATTTTCCGCGCTGTCCACCTCGGGAATCGCGGCTTCGGCTTCGGGCAAACTGGTTTGATAGCCGGGCCCGGCAATGTCCAGACCGTGGCTGCCCGCGTACAGAATACCTTCGATAGCCACTCTTGCCTGCAAATCCTCCCGATCACGACCGCTGATAATTCCGAGGGTACAGGAACCGGTCAGTGACTTAACCGTTTCCAACATGGCTTCACTGATCACCGCTTCGCGCGGATCATCCACGAGGGGCGCAAGGGTGCCGTCGAAATCAAGAAATACCGCCAAAGGCGCATCCGCTTGTCGGCTGGCAATCGCATCCAGATTGTCCAGCGCTGATGGCAAGTGGCGGGAAAATCGAAGCGCGGTCAGGCGCTTTATTACTGCATCGGCGCCTGCATTTTCCAGCTCCGCGGCGTGGTGATTACGATTGACACCAATCACCGCGCCGAAACCACAAGCCTTACCGGCGCGAATCCCGGCGGCGGCATCTTCCAGGACGATTACATTGGCCGGGTCCACCGCCAGTTGGCGCGCCGCTTCTTGCATGAGATCGCCTTTATCCTTAAGGCCGAGTTCGCGTGCCAGTTCGCCATCGACGATGACATCGAGATAGTTTTCCAGCTCGATCACCCGCAGCACATTGCGGCAGTTGCAGCTGGCGGAGGTTGCCGCCAGTTTCAAACCGCCCAGGCGCCAGCGACGGAGAGAATCCAGAGCGTCTTCGAATACGGCCACGCCTTCGCGATCAAGCAACTTAATCAGTATCTGTTCTTTGCGGTTGCCCAAACCACAAATTGTTTCCACCTGCGGGGCATCATTGACATCGCCCCAGGGCAGTTTGATGTGGCGCGAAGCGAGAAACTCGGCAAGCCCTGGGTAGCGAAGCTTGCCGTCCAGATATTTGCGATAGTCAGCGTGGGAGAATTCCGCCTGCTGGGTACCAGCTTCGCGACTCTGTTCTTGTCGGCTATTTTCTTGCCGACCGTGTTCCTTTAAGTAAAGGTCGAACATTTCCTTCCAGGCACGCTCGTGCATGCTCGCCATGCGGGTGAGCACGCTGTCCATGTCAGCGATCACGGCCTGAAAAGGCGTTTCCTGTATTGTGCTGACAATGTCTCTATTCATGGGTACAGCTCCTCAAAAACCGTTCCACCGCGGTGTTCCTTCCTGGCAACGCCATCGCCGCGTGCCACACAATCTAACAGTTCACATTCCGGGGGTGAAGCACTTTATCCGTTTATGTATAGCGGCAAATTTCGCACACGTACTTTTCCCTGGCCGGGGCAATTTGCTCGGCGTCGGCCCTTGCCGACGACCGCTCGCCTGCTTTTATGCACCAATTACGCAGCGGCACCCAGCCCGGCGTGCCTACTAGGTGGCACTATAAATGCAGTCCAAGGCCGGACTCGGTGGCCGCGCGAATCGAGGCAATCGGCATAACCCGGGATTCGGACATTCCTGCTGCGTTTATGCCAAGAGGGCCTTGGAAGGTGTACAGGGCCGAGACGCGGGACTATCGACGGCCTGCGAAAGACAGGTTTACACTTTGACGAGGACATATTTTCAAGAATGTCGCGTTGTGACCCCAGGGGACGTACCAAAATTAAGCGCTAAGCTTGATTTTTCGAGGAAGGAAAATCTGCCGCTCGAAATGACGGAAAATCATTTCGATGGAATACTCTTTAGCCACAGAGCGCACACATGAGTATGGACCTAAATCCCGAGATAGTATGCTTCCTTATCGATTTGGCCAAGGAGTTTCACGCCAAGGAGGAAGTTTCATTTCCGGAAACATCCAGCAGTCCCAGCGACGACTGGGCAAAGCAGGTACTTGCCGACCACCTTGACGACCCGGTTTATCAGGAACTGATTTTGACCATCGAGGATTTGGAACCGGACCAACAGATCACACTGGTAGCCTTGATGTGGTTGGGTCGTGGAGACTTTTTACTGGATGAGTGGGGAGAAGCCCTGGAACAGGCCGCCGCCGAACACAACGACCGTACCGCGGATTACCTGATCGCCACCCCGCTGGTTGCCGATTACTGGCGCGAGGGGCTGAACCTGCACGAATACTCCTGTGAGGATTAGATCCAATGTGACCCGATCAGAAAGGTGAAAAAAACTCCGAACCGAGGACGACGTTTTGCGACCACCCCTTCAGATCACCTGGTACGACATACCCCAATCAGACGCACTGGAAGCCGATATCCGCGCAAAAGCCGAAAAACTTGGCCAATATTCCGATAACATCCTCAGCTGCCACGTGGTCGTGGGTGCTCCCCATCGACAACATCGTCAGGGAAACCTCTACCGTTTGCGAATTGGGGTTAGCGTTCCGGGGAAGGAAATTGTAGTGACCCGGGACCCTGGAGACAAAAA
This sequence comes from Cellvibrionaceae bacterium, assembly GCA_040880205.1. Lineage (GTDB taxonomy): Bacteria > Pseudomonadota > Gammaproteobacteria > Pseudomonadales > Cellvibrionaceae > WACF01. Next base: position 4,773 of record JBBDIU010000158.1, on the reverse strand, counting down.
CGCGCACCGCGACATGTATGTCACTATCCGTGATGCTTTTAGCGCCGCTCGCCGACAACTGCAAGACTATGTCCGGGTCCAACAGGGTATGGTAAAACAGCACGATGAATCACTACCGGCTGTGGTCGCAAAGACTTTTCCCGAAGCCGATTACGGTTTTCTCATTTCGCCCGAGGGGGACGAAATCTATTTTCACCGGAACTCGCTGCTCAATGGCGACTTTGACTCCCTCAGCCACGGAATGGAAGTTCGCTACGTGGAAGAGATGGGCTACCAGGGGCCTCAGGCGAAACAGGTGACCCTACCCAAGAGTCATCGATGAGGAGCGATAAGAAGCGAAAGTATGGGAAGTGGGGGCCGGCAACAGAAAATTACAGTACGGGTTCGACCTCACCGTTCATTAATTTGAATAACTTACCGTAATCGATGGGTTTGACCAGGTAGTGATCGAAACCCGCCAATTTCGCCCGGCGCTGCTCGGCTTCGCCGCTGTAGCCAGTCATGGCGATAATGGAAGCCGACGCAAGTTTTTTATCGCCGCGCAAGCGCTCCGCCACTTGATAACCGTCGATATCCGGCAGACCAATGTCCAGCAACACAACATCGGGCCGGTTCTTTATGGCTGTGGCGATGCCGTCTTCTCCAGTGTGGCTCACGCAGACCTCGCAACCCTGGGTTTGCAGACAAATGGCCAGGCCACTGGCCGAATCGGCATTGTCATCGACAATAACGACGCGCAGAGCTCGCTCCGAATGCTCACCTATAGTGGGCACCACCTGCTCGGGCGCTTCGCTGTTTCCGGGTGCGTTAACCAGGGGCAGGTGTACCGAGAATTCCGCGCCGCAACCGGGTCCGTCGCTGCTCACAGCGGTGGACCCGCCGTGCAGTTCCACCAGCGCGCGCACCAGGGCCAAACCGATACCCAAACCACCCTGCGCCCGGTTCAAAGCCGTAGGCGCCTGCACGAACAGGTCAAACACCGTACCGAGTAAATCTTCCGGAATGCCCACCCCGCGGTCCCGCACCCGGATGACCACCCAGCCCTCTTCTTCTTGTTCCACGGCCAGCCGAATAACGCCTTCGTTTTCCATGTATTTAGCGGCATTGGTCAATAGATTGCCCAAGACTTGAGTCAAGCGCACCATGTCGCCTTCCACCCAGAGTTGCTGTTCGGGCAGGTCGAGTTGTAGCTTGTGGCGGTGCTCTTTCAATAGCGGCTCAACCGTTTCCGCCGCGTGATTGACAACCGAAACAAGGTCCAACATCTCCAGCCGCAGCTGGATGCGGCCGTTGGAAATGCGCGACACGTCGAGCAGGTCATCCATTAAACAGGTGAGGTGATTAACCTGCCGCTGGAGCAATTTCTGGGCCCAGCCGAGTTGCTGTTCGGATACCGTGTCGAGTTGCATAACCTCCATCGCATTATGGATGGCCGACAGCGGGTTGCGAAGCTCGTGAGCCAGAATAGCGATATATTCGTCCTTGCGACGCACTGATTCACTTAGTTCCTGTTCGGCGCGTTCCCTCTCGCCAATCTCTTCAATCAACTTGTTATTGGTGGCAATCAATTCGCTGTTAGAATGCTCCAGAGTGGCATTGAGCTGATGCAACTCGCGCGTGTTCTCCGCTTTCAGCTCCTCGTGTGCCCTGGCCAGTTCCGCATTGGTCGCGGCCAATTCCCGATTCAACCGCGACAACTCCGCCCGCTGCAAGTAAAGCTGAACCAGGGCGCGCACCTTACCGCGCAAAATTTCTGGAATAACCGGAATTTGCACGTAGTCGACCGCGCCCATTTCGTAGCCCTTGCGCCGATCCAGATCGGTTATATGCACGCCCGTAACAAAGATAATGGGCGTTTCCTCGAAGCGTGGATGCTCCCGGATAAGTGCGGCGGTTTCAAAGCCGTCCATCTCCGGCATACTCACGTCCAGCAAGATCGCGGCAAACTCCATTTGCATCAAAAGCCCCAAGGCCTCCGCCCCGGACTGGGCGCGTACCAGGTTATGCCCCAAGCTGCCGAGCGCCACTTCGTAACTCAGCAGGCGTTCGGCCTTGTCATCCACGAGCAATATATTAACCTGCTGGACAGTCATCGCCGCATCCTTCGGTTGTTTTACACTCACCGCACCGCCCGCTTCACCTTTCATTTCTCACCTTCACGTTCCACTATTCACCTTTCACTATTCACCATTTACCTTTTCCCTATTCCCCATTTCTTATGCACCTTTACGATTCACTTGTCATCTCACATCTCCCTATTCACCATTCACTATTCACTATTCACCATGTTCCCACCCCCACTCCCACTCCCCGTGTTTTTACTAGCGACTAGAGATTAGCGACCAGCGACTGTCACCGATGCAACCAAGTCCGCAACAAAGCCAGCAACTGCTGATTGCTCACCGGCTTGGCAATGTAATCCGATGCTCCAGCTTCCAGGCATTTTTCCCGGTCTCCTTTCATCGCCTTGGCGGTGAGCGCGATAATCGGCAACACCCGAAACTTCGACTTCGAGCGGATCGCTCGCATGGTGGTATAGCCGTCCATCTCGGGCATCATAATGTCCATGAGCACCAGCGCTAAGTCCTTGTTACGCTCAATGACTTTGATGGCGTCTCGACCGTTGTTGGCGGTTAACACCTGCATCTGGTGGCGCTCCAAAATGCTCGACAAAGCAAAAATATTGCGCACGTCGTCGTCTACCACGAGAATTTTCTTGCCCACCAAGGCTGCGTCGCTCTCGTACAGCTTTTGCAGCATGCGTTGCTTGGATTCCGGCAACTGGGTGACCATCCGATGCAGGAACAGAGAGGTTTCGTCCAGCAGACGTTCCGGCGACCGGGCGTCTTTAAGCACAATGCTTTTGGCCATGCTGCGCAAATAGGAATCTTCCTTGGGGGTCAGGTCACGCCCGGTGGAAATGACAATCGGCACGTTGCGCAAGGCGACATCCCGCTGGATTTCCGCGAGCAGTTCGAATCCCGAGGTGTCCGGTAGCGCGAGGTCCAGCACCACGCAATCAAAGTCATCGTTGCGCATGGCCTCGAGGGCACTTTTGCCGTCGCCCACGGTGGTAATGTCAACGTCCTCGTGATCGAGTAACTCCACCGTGCCTAACTGTTCGGCTGGATTGTCTTCGATCACCAACAGTCGGCGCTGGCGCGGCCGCGCAAATTCGCGCAGAGCGGCGAACGCTTCGCTGAGCCGTTCGGAACTGGCGGACTTGCTCAAGTAAGCATAAGCACCGCGCGACAGGCCGTGGGAACGCTCCTCTTCCACGCTGACAATCTGCACGGGAATATGGCGCGTTTCCGGGTTTTGCTTGAGATGGCTCAAAATTGTCCAGCCCAACATGTCGGGCAGAAAAATATCCAATGACACCGCGGCCAGCGGATGCTCCTGTATGAGTACCAAGGCATCCGTACCGCGGGCAGCAACCAAACCCTTGAAGCCCGCGCTGCGCGCCAAATCGAGCAGCACATGAGCGTAGTGCGGGTCATCTTCGACGATCAGCAACACCTCGTCTTCCCGGTCGATACTGTCGCGGTCATCGAGCACCTGTTCAATGCGGGGCGTCGGGGACAAGACCACCTGCTGCTTCTCCTCCATTGGCTTGTAGTGCAGACGGGCGGATGGATCGCCGTAGTTGAGCGGAATGTAAAGGGTAAAGGTACTGCCTAGCCCAGGCGAGCTTTCCAGCCGGATTTCTCCGCCCAGCAACTGCGCGAGTTCGCGACTGATGGCGAGGCCGAGGCCGGTACCGCCATAGCGGCGGGCGGTTCCCGCGTCGGCTTGCTGGAAGGCCTCGAAGATAAGTTTTTGCTTGTCCGTGGGAATACCGGTGCCGGTATCGATAACCGAAAAGGCCACAACCGTTTCCGCCTGGTCCAGCACCGGATGCTCGGCTGTCCACCCCTCTTCCGCCACGGCAACGCGTAATCGAACACTGCCTTCGTGGGTGAACTTAAAAGCATTGGAGAGCAAATTTTTCAATACCTGTAACAAGCGCTTGGGATCGGTGTATATCACCTGTCCCAGTTGGTCGCTAAACTCGGTGACGAATGCCAACTTGCGCGTTTCCGCTTCATGGCGGAAGTTTCTTTCCACGGTTTCGCGTAGATTGGTAAAGGGAAGCTCTTCACATTCGACGGTAACCGTGCCGGATTCAATCTTGGACAGGTCGAGAATGTCGCTGATCAGGTTAAGCAAGTCGGTGCCGGCGGAGTGAATGGTGCTGGCGAACTCAACCTGCCGTGAACTCAGATTGCCATCCACGTTTTCCGCCAATTGTTCACCGAGAATCAAAATGCTGTGCAAGGGCGTGCGCAACTCGTGGGACACGTTGGCCAGGAATTCCGATTTATAGCGGGAGGTCAATGCCAGTTCCGCCGCTTTTTCCTCCACCGCGCGCTTGGCCTGGTCGATTTCCTGATTCTTGCGTTCCACTTCCGCGTTTTGCGCCGCCAGCAACTGGGCTTTTTGCGCCAGTTCCTCGTTGGTCTGTTGCAGTTCCAGTTGCCGGGTTTGCAGTTCCGCCGCCAGTTGTTGCGATTGCGCCAGCAGGCGCTCGGTGCGCATGGTGGCCTCGATATTGTTCAGTACAATACCGACGATGTCGGTGAGCTGCTCCAAAAAGGCGGTATGTGAGGCATTGAATTCCTTTAACGAGGCCAGTTCGATGACGGCTTTTACCTGGCCCTCGAACAATACCGGCAGCACCATGACCACGCGCGGCGCCACCTCCACCAGACCGGAGGTAATCCGCAAGGGCTG
>JBBDIU010000157.1:0-10590 GCA_040880205.1 Cellvibrionaceae bacterium | reverse complement strand
TCTATGAAGAATACATAGTTCCAGTTGCCGGTCTTGGACGGACGCGATTCCACACTGGTGAGATCGACGTTGTGCGTACGAAAAGGCTCCAGCAAATCGTAGAGCGCCCCGGGTTCATTGCGCATGGAAATGATAAGCGAGGTTTTGTCATTGCCGCTGGGCGGAACTTCCTGATTGCCGATGATCAAGAACCGGGTCGAATTATCCGGCTGATCCTCAATTTTTTCCGCAAGTATGTTCAAGCCATACAGTTCCGCCGCCATTTCGCCGGCAATGGCCGCCGCATTCCATTCTCCTTTAACCCGTTTGGCCGCTTCCGAGTTGCTGCTCACGGGAATACGATCTGCCTTCGGGTAACGGGAATCCAGCCATTTGCGACACTGGGCAAGGGATTGAGAGTGTGAATAGATGCGCGAAATGTTTTCCGTGTTGGTCACATCGGCCACTAGCAAATGCTGGTGAATGCGTAGCGCAACCTCGCCACAGATTTTCAAGCCCGATTCGAAAAAGGTATCCAGGGTATGGTTGACCACGCCTTCGGAGGAATTTTCCACCGGCACCACCCCGAACTCCACCGCTCCCGCCTCGACTTCCCGAAACACATCGTCTATGGCCGCCATGGGCACACAGATTGCTGATCGACCAAAGTGCTTCAAAGCCGCCTGCTGGGTAAAAGTGCCTTCCGGCCCCAGATAGGCAACGCGTGCCGGATGCTCCAGGGCCAGACAGGCGGACATGATTTCGCGGAACAGGCGCGCCATTTCCTCGTTGGAAAGGGGGCCGCCATTGTTCTCCATGATCTTGCGCAGCACTTGCGCTTCCCGCTCGGGCCGGTAGTAGTGAATTCCGGTTTCCCCAGCGGCTTTTTTAACCGCTGCCACATCCTGCGCGCATTGGGCGCGTTCACTGATCAAGCGCTCAATATTTTCGTCGATCGCGTCGATCTTCTCGCGCAATGCCTTCAACTCTTCACTTTCGTTGTTCCCGGTGTGCTTGGCCATGATCCGACAATCCCGCGCTATTCGCTCGCCTCGATAGGTTCTTCCTCTGATTCTTCGACGCGTTCCACACCCACTAGGTGTTCACCTTCCTTCAGCCGAATCAGCCGCACGCCCTGGGTATTGCGACTCAGCACCGACACCTCTTCGACCCGGGTGCGGACCAGGGTGCCCTGATCGGAGATCAGCATAATTTCATCACCATCCAATACTTGTACCGCGCCCACCAGATCCCCATTGCGTTCAGTGGTTTGCATGGCAATGACGCCTTGGGAACCGCGACCCTTGGTGGCGAATTCCTCCACGGCGGTGCGTTTACCGTAACCTTTTTCACTGACCGACAGCACCTTGCCATTTTCCATGGGTATGACCATGGAGATGACCTTGTGATTGCCCTTCAGGCGAATGCCGCGGACACCGCGCGATACGCGACCCATGGCCCGGACTTCGGTTTCCTTGAAACGCGCCGCCTTGCCGCTGCTGGAAAACAGGATAATTTCCTGGTGACCGTCGGTGATGGCCGTACTGACCAGGCGATCCCCTTCCTCCAGTTCAATGGCGCGCAGGCCGGTACTGCGTTGCCGGGCAAACTGCGGCAGTGCGGTTTTCTTCACCGTGCCATTGGCGGTGGCCATAAAAATAAAGTGATCTTGGTCGTATTCCTGCACCGGCAGAATGGAGGTGATGTACTCGCCCGCTTCCAGCGGCAGCAAATTAACCATGGGACGGCCGCGCGACTGACGACCCGCCACCGGAATCTGGTAAACCTTGAGCCAATACACCTTGCCGCGATTGCTGAAGCACAAAATAGTGGTATGGGTGTTGGCAATCAGTAAATGCTCGACAAAGTCTTCGTCTTTTACCGAGGTCGCGGCCTTGCCCATGCCGCCACGCCGTTGGGCCTGGTAGGCGTCCAGGGGCTGGGTCTTGGCGTAACCACCGTGAGAAATAGTCACCACGCGGTCTTCTTCGTTGATCAGGTCTTCAGTGGTGAGATCGAGCAGGGATTCCTGAATATCGGTGCGGCGCTCGTCGCCGTATTCGTTGACGATGGCATCCAGCTCTTCCCGGATGACCTGCATCAAGCGTTCGGGATTGGCGAGGATGCCCATGTACTCGGCAATTTGCGCCAGCTTTTCCTCGTATTCGGTCAGCAGCTTGTCGTGCTCCATGCCGGTCAGGCGGTGCAACCGCAAATCGAGAATCGATTGGGCTTGTGCCGGCGAAAGAAAATACTGCTTTCCCTGTGACGTGTCGCGCAGGCCGTAGCGCTCTTCCAAATCATCCGGGCGGCAAACACTATCGCCGCCCTCGGTTCTGGCACGCGCCAAAAATTCACTCACCTCGGTCAAATCCCAGCCGCGAGCCATCAGCCCGTCTTTAGCGTCGGCTGGTGTGGGGGATGCTTTGATTAGCTCGATCACCTGATCGATATTGGCAATGGCAATCGCCAAACCTTCCAGTATGTGACCCCGGTCACGTGCCCGGCGCAGCAGGTAGACGGTACGGCGGGTAACCACCTCGCGGCGGTGCAGAACGAAATATTCCAGCAACTGCTTGAGGTTCAGCGTGCGCGGCTGGTTGTCCACCAGGGCCACGATGTTGATGCCGAATACGGTTTGCAACGAGGTTTGCGAATACAAATTGTTGAGCACCACCTCGCCGGATTCGCCACGTCGCAGTTCAATCACGATGCGCATGCCGTCCTTGTCCGATTCGTCGCGCAACTCGGCGATGCCTTCGATTTTCTTTTCCTTTACCAGCTCGGCAATGCGCTCGATTAGGCGGGCCTTGTTCAGCATGTAGGGAATTTCGTGAATAATGATCACGTCCCGGTTGCCCTTTTCATCGCGCTCGACGTCCGCCTTGGCACGCACATAAATGCGCCCGCGGCCGGTGCGATAGGCCTGCACAATGCCGGCGCGGCCATTGATAATGGCACCCGTGGGAAAATCGGGGCCGGGCACGAATTCCATCAGTTCATCGACGGTAATGTGCTCATTGTCGATCAGCGCAATACAAGCCTTCACTACCTCGCGGATATTGTGCGGCGGGATATTGGTGGCCATGCCCACGGCAATACCGGAGGAGCCATTAATCAGCAGATTGGGTACCCGGGTGGGCAGGACTTCGGGAATTTTTTCCTGGCCGTCGTAATTGTCGACGAAATCAACGGTTTCCTTGTCCAGATCGGCCAGCAGCTCATGGGCCAGTTTGGCCATCCGGATTTCGGTGTAACGCATGGCCGCGGCCCGATCCCCGTCGATGGATCCGAAGTTGCCCTGGCCGTCCACCAGCATGTAGCGCATGGAAAACGGCTGAGCCAGGCGAACAATGGCATCGTAGACGGCGCTGTCACCGTGGGGATGGTATTTACCGATCACATCCCCCACGACCCGCGCGGATTTTTTGTAGGCCTTGTTCCAATCGTTGTTGAGCTCGCTCATGGCGAACAACACCCGCCGATGCACGGGTTTCAGCCCATCGCGCACATCGGGCAGCGCACGACCCACGATAACGCTCATGGCGTAGTCGAGGTAGGACTGCTTGAGCTCGTCTTCGATGTTGACCGGTAGGATTTCTCTGGCTATGTCGTCGCCCATAAACTGCGGCTTTCCTCGCTGGGGATGCGTTATTTTTTGCTAATTAACTGTTAAATAGCAGTGCTGAACAGTACCCGTCGGCGCTCGTTCGGCACCAACCGGGACCATCAAAGGGTAAGCGGGCAATATTACCATAAAATCAGTGGGATAAGCACCGGGACTTGGGCTGAAACCACCCCGACCGCACTGCACAAACCAGCCATTACCGGTATACTCTGGCGCCCGCGGCAGAGCCCCGATGAGGGCCGGTTATCGACCGGCCGCGGGGGCAATTTACGAGGATACCCAATGGCGGCCACTGAGCACATCGACACCCTGATCAGTTCGCGCTGGATCATCCCGGTGGTGCCAGCCGACCAAATCCTGGAATCCTGCGCCTTGGCCATCGACAAGGGCCGTATCGTGGCCTTAGTACCGCAAGCCGAGGCAAGTAAACGCTTTGTTGCACGGGAAATCATTGATCTGCCCCATCACATCCTGATTCCCGGTCTGGTCAACAGTCACGGCCATGCGGGCATGAGCCTGCTGCGGGGTTTTGCCAACGATCAGCCCCTGCAACAGTGGTTGGAAGAGCATATCTGGCCAGCCGAAATGCAGTGGGTGAATGCAGAGTTCGTGTACGACGGTTGCCAGTTAGCCATGGCCGAGATGATTCGCGCCGGCACCACCTGTTTCGCGGACATGTACTTTTTCCCCGATCAGGTGGCCAAGGCCGCCCAACAGGCGGGCATGCGCGCGCAAATTTGTTCGCCGGTGCTGGATTTTCCCACCATGTGGGCGCAAACCGCCGAAGAATACATCAGCCGGGCGCTGGCGGTGCACGACGACTTTCGCTCCAGCGACCTGATCCACATCGGCTTCGGCCCCCACGCGCCCTACACAGTGTCCGATGAGCCACTGCGGCGCATTGCCGTGTTGGCGGAAGAGCTACAGGCCCCCGTCCAGATCCATCTGCATGAAACCGCATTCGAAGTCGACCAAGCGGTGGAGCAGACCGGCAAACGCCCCGCCCGGCGCTTGCAGGAACTCAATATCCTGTCGCCCCTGGCCCAGTGTGTTCACATGACCCAGGTGGATGCAGAGGATATCGACATTCTCAGCCAGAGCGGCGCTCATGTGGTGCACTGCCCGGAGTCAAACCTCAAGCTCGCCAGCGGATTTTGCCCGGTGGACAAACTGCTGCGAGCCGGCATTAACGTGGCGCTCGGCACCGACGGTGCCGCCAGCAACAACGATTTGGATCTACTGGGCGAAATGCGCACCGCCGCACTACTGGCCAAGGGAGTCGCCAACAACGCGGCCGCTCTTAACGCCCACCAGGCCTTGCGCATGGCCACCCTGAATGGCGCCAAAGCGCTGGGCCAGGAACAACATATCGGCAGCCTGGAAACGGGCAAACTGGCTGACCTGACGGCCATTTCCGTCGACACCCTGGAAGCCACACCCTTGTTCGATCCAGTGTCGCACATCGTCTACACCAACTGTACCCGCGATGTCACCGACGTGTGGGTGAAAGGAAAAGCGCTGATGCGTGATCGCAAGCTGAGAACCCTGAACGAGCAGGAGATTCGACGCAAGGCGGGGGAATGGCAGGGGAAATTGGTGAGACGTGAGACGTGAGACGTGAGACGTGAGACGTGAGACGTGAGACAAGGATAAGCACCTGCTATGACTTTTGCAATTATTTTTCACATTCTACTTTTCACTATTCACTATTCACATTTCACATTTCATAAGGCTTTTTAAACCGTGAATCCAAACGTCGATCAATCTGAAATCGCCAAATTCGAAGCGCTTGCCAGCCGTTGGTGGGATCCGCGCAGCGAATTTAAACCGCTGCACGAGATTAATCCGATGCGCTGTCAGTACATCGACGGTTTTTCACCCGTGGCTGAAAAATCGGTCTTGGATGTAGGTTGCGGTGGCGGGTTATTGTGCGAGGGATTGGCGCAACGCGGGGCCAAGGTTACGGGCATCGACATGGGGGAGGCCCCACTTGCGGTGGCAAAACTGCATTGTCTCGAAAGCGGCTTGCAGATTGACTACCGGCAATCAACCGCCGAAGAATTGGCCGAGCAGGCGCCGGAAAGTTTTGATATTGTCACCTGCCTGGAAATGCTGGAACATGTGCCCGATCCCGCCGCCGTGGTACAAGCTTGCGCGGATCTCGCCAAACCCGGCGCCCACCTGTATTTTTCCACCATTAATCGCAACCCCAAGTCTTATGCCTTTGCCATTATCGGTGCGGAATATGTCTTGAAGCTGCTACCCAAGGGCACCCACGATTACGCCAAGTTTATCAAACCATCGGAACTCGCCAGCTGGATTCGCGCCGCTGATTTGGAATTGCTGGACATGACCGGCCTCACCTACAACCCGCTGACCAAAGTCTACAAACTCAACCCGCGCGATGTCAGTGTTAACTATATGGTGCACGCAAAAAAAATAGTCGCTAGTCGCTAGTCGCTAGTCGCTAGTAAGGATTATAAACAATGAACAATGAACAATGAACAAAGAGATTCTAGCCTCGTTTTTTTATGTTTTTACTAGCGACTAGAGATTAGCGACTAGAGACTGTATTTATGCCTTTAAAAGCAGTAATCTTCGACCTGGACGGCACGCTCTTGGATACGGCACCCGATTTTTACGCGACTGTTAATCAGTTGCGTCGTGAAGAAGGGCTCTCGGTTTTGCCCGACGATAAGATTCGTCGTACGGTATCCAATGGCGCTCGTGCATTGGTGAGCATGGCGTTTGATTTGGAGTTCACGGCTCCAGGATTTGACCGTCTTCACGAACGATTATTGGAAATTTACAGCGAACAATTGGCGGTGAGTACCCGTCCCTTCCCCGGTATCGAGGAAATATTGACCCTTCTCGGCGAACGCCATATTCCCTGGGGAATCGTGACCAATAAATCCCACGTCTACACCCAACCGATTATAGATGCCCTGCAGTTGGCGCCCGCACCCAAGTCCGTGGTGTGCCCCGAGGATGTGGTCAAGACCAAGCCGGACCCGGAATCGCTGTTGTTAGCCTGCAAACACCTGGCCTGCCATCCAGGAGATGCCATTTATGTGGGCGATCACCAACGCGACATCGATTGCGGCAGGGCCGCCGGTAGCCGCACAGTGGCCGCTGCCTACGGCTATATCGGGGAAGATGTGGATCCACTGAACTGGCAAGCCGATCACCTGATCAATTCGGCATACGAGTTATCAAGCATTATCGAACACTACCTCGAGGTCTGAACGACTTATGTCAACAGCTGAAGCGGCAAACTACCAGGCGCCCAAGGACTTATTAAAAGGCAAAGTTATCGCAGTCACCGGCGCCGGGGACGGCATTGGCCGGGCCGCCGCCCAGAGCTACGCCGCCCACGGCGCCAGCATAATTCTGCTGGGACGCACCGTAAAAAAGCTGGAAGCGGTTTACGACGTTATCAAAACGGAAGGCCACCCTCAGGCCGCCATTTACCCCATTGATTTCGAAGGAGCCTCGGAAGACGATTACAACAACATGGCCACCGCCTTTCAAAAGGAGTTTGGGAAACTGGACGGCATTCTTCATAACGCCAGTGAATTGGGACCTCGTACATCGCTCGGTCAATATTCCGCTGAAATCTGGCAGCGCATTTTACAAGTAAACACGACCGCGCCCTTCCTAATGACCAAAGCGCTCATTCCGCTGCTGGAAAAGGCTCCTCAGGCTTCGATTATTTTTACCGGCTCGTCGGTGGGCTACAAAGGCCGTGCTTTTTGGGGCGCCTACGCGGTATCCAAGGCGGCCGTGGAAAACATGATGCAGATTTTTTCCGCCGAACTTTCCGACACCACCAACATCCGCGTCAACAGCATCAACCCCGGCGCCACTCGTACCAAAATGCGCGCCAGCGCCTACCCCGCCGAAGACCCCCGCACCCTCAAAACCCCCGAACAGATCATGGGAGCCTATTTGTATTTAATGGGGGACGAGAGTGTTGGGATAAGCGGGGAACAGGTTCGAGCACAGAACTGATGGGAAGTGGGCAGTAGCGGTAGAAAGAATATCGGGTTTTTGTTTTCCGACTTCCTACTCCCGAATCCTGGCTTTTCTGATCTGAATCGTCTCCCCGGCAAAGGTGCTTACACCGGTATCCATGTTGATCGGGTGGTCTTTCAGCATCCAGGAAAAATAACCGGATCGAAAATAGAAGACATTCTCAAAGCCCCATTCGATACTGACGGCGCTGGCATAGGGACCCGCTTCGCATTCGATGCTCGCGCAGTAGAATACCAGGGGGGTGTCCTTGTCGACTCCCGACAGGTTTTTCAATTTGACGAAATTCTTCCGGAAGTTGACGTGCTGTGCACCCTTGATGTGACCCAGCCCCCACTCCTCGTCGCCGCGCACATCGATAAATACCGCACCCAGATCGTACAGGCGCTTGGCCTCTTCAATGTTGACAATGATCACTTCGGTCAGTTTTATGCCCGCTTTTGCAGCGCTTGTTTTGTCCACGCTTTGTGCGAGGCTATTAACAGGTAACAATAACCCGATAATCGCTAACAGCGGCGCTAAGATCCAGGATTTTCGGGATTGAATGCGAGAGAAGGTGGTACTAGGGATACATCGGGAAAATTGCATAAAAATATTTCACTGCGACAGACGCCGCTGAATATCACATCGTTTGCTAAAAAGTAGCAGCGGGTGAGAGGTGTGGCAAATTTTCTTTTTGGTTACTTGGGTCGATTTGACCTGGTGTACGCGTGTGCTCCGGTGAGTCAAGCGTTGCCGCGCACCAATTGTTCCACGAAGAATTCCAGCCGGCCACCGGACACCGTGGACGGCGGCAGATCATCCAACTTTTGCGCCAATACCCGGATTGCCTGGGCTGCCCTGCCTCGAGGGGCAAGTTCCAGCAGGGGTTTTTGCTTTTGCGAGGCGGTCGTCATACTTTCATCGAAAGGAACGTGGCCAAGATAGTGCAAGGCTACATCGACAGACGCTTCGCACAGTTCATTTAGTTTCCCAAACAGCGTCTTGCCTTCCTGCGCATTGCGCACTCGATTGCAAACCACCCTGAATCGGAATATGCCCTTGTCTTCACTCAGCAATCGAATCAGGGCATGCGCACCCGCGATAGATGCGGGTTCATCGCACACCACCATAATGACTTCCCGGCTGGCACAAACGAAGTTGGTCACCATGTCGGAAATGCCGGGCGCCGTATCTACCACCATCACGTCCAACTCATCACTCAGTTCATTGAAGCCGTGAATCAGGGCGGCATGTTGGTGAGTATTGAGGCTGCTCATCGGCTGGACGCCGGACGGTGCGGGCACGATGCGAATGCCACCGGGTCCATCCGCTATTACGTCCCGCATGCTGGCCTCACCGGCGATGACGTCCGCGAGGCTCTTCTCTACCGTTAGTCCCAGTGTTTGATCGACGCTTCCCAAGGCCAGATCCGCATCCAACAACACCACGCGCCGCTGCAGCTCGGCCAGCGCCAGACTCAGATTGATGGCCAGATGGGTTTTCCCAACGCCGCCTTTACCACTCGTTACGGCTATCACTTGAATGGGTCGAGCGTGGTTCACAGTCTACTCCTTGGCTTTTGTATGGTTTACGGGAACCTACCCCAGTATAGACCTTTCCTTAAGATCACGGAGCAACGTGCAGTGAGGAAACTGTTGAACAGGTTACCGCCGGTGTTAAATGTGCGCACAAAATGTTAGTTTGGGCAGTAAACCCTACATCACGACAGGAGAGCAAATGTCTCGGACAATTGGTGAACACTCGGTAGTCAACATTCATTACGAACTCAAGGACGATGAAGGCAATGTGCTGGACAGCTCCAAGGGTTCGCAGCCTCTAAGTTATTTACACGGTGCGGGCAATATCATCCCCGGGCTGGAAAAGGCTCTCACCGGCAAGGCGGAGGAAGATTCCCTGACCGTGAGAATCGAGCCCGCGGAAGGCTACGGCGAAGTGGTACCCGAGCTTATCCAGACTTTGCCGAAAACAGCCTTTCAGGGGGTGGAAAAAGTCGAGGTGGGGATGAACTTTGAAGCCCAGACACCCAATGGCTCGGTACAACAAGTACGAGTCAAGGATGTGGCTGACGAAGAAGTCACTATTGATGCCAACCACCCGCTGGCAGGTACGCCACTGAACTTCGACATTGAAGTGGTGCGAGTGCGGGACGCGACCGAGGACGAGATCGCCCACGGCCACGCGCACTAGGCAGATTATTGGCCTAAAACGCTGGTTCACGCGTAATCAGGCGCTTAGCTCGTGAATGGGCGCTTCCATCCGGTCTGAGTGGAGGTGCAAACCGGCCACCGCGACGGGCGAGGCAAACCGACGCGGCCCCGTACTGTCGGGGTTGACGTAGAACCCTCTGTAATGACGGGCTTGCGCCAATGGCCCGAGATCACCCCGTCAATATTTTCGAGCGCCGTTCAGTCATCGGGCAGCAGCTGTGGATTCCACACCACTTCCCACAGATGCTGGTCTGGATCCTGGAAATAGCCGGCGTAACCACCCCAGAAGGTATCGTGTGCCCGCTTCACAATTGTCGCACCGGCTCGGCCCGCTTCCTCCATAACTTCATCCACTTCCGCCTTGGATGAAACGTTATGACCAATGCTTAGCTCCGTTGGAGCCGGCGGATTACAAGGTAGCCTCGTGTCATGAGCAATACTGTCTCGCCGCCAGATTGCCAGGCTCAAGCCGGACTGAAGCTCGAAAAAAGCAACGGCGCCATGCTCAAATTCCTGCCCAACAATGCCGTCCGTCTGCAAGCCCAAACCATCACGATAAAAACGCAAGGATTTCTCCAGGTCATCGACGCCCAAGGTTATAACTGTTATCCGCGCTTTCATCAGTACACCCACTCGTGAATCTGCTAACGTTCCAGCAATAATTGCCAATAGCCAACATCAATCCACCTGTTGAACTTAAGGAGCCTCTGAATAATACCAATACGTCTCTGCGTGACCTGA
>JBBDIU010000156.1:0-10701 GCA_040880205.1 Cellvibrionaceae bacterium | reverse complement strand
CCACTAAGCCTCCAGTCGCGAGCCCGCTCACAAGACCTGAGCCCGGCGCCATCAACTTGGCATTTGGTGAAATATCCGGGCTAGCCCGCCGAATAGATAGGATTAGCCGGCTGAGTCTCGGTATCGCTGGCTCAGAGCCGTATACAACTGCTCCTTGTAATCGGCATGCAAGGGGTCCAGTTCCGCGACCAATTCCACCAGATGCTCGTTGTCTTCTCTGCCCCCCCACTGCTTGCGATAGCTGCCGTCCTGGTAACCGTGGTCCTGGCGAAAAAAATTCAATACGTTTTTGCCCACGTAAGCCGCGTACAGCTCAGTGAAACCGAGATTAATCGTCTGCATAAGCCGGACAAAGGCCGGGATGTCAAAACGTCTGTAGCTTAGAATATTCGTTACGAAATCTTCCAACTCCTCGGGAAATTCCCGCAAGCTCTCCCGATGTTCGTAGGCCTTGCTCACGCCGTCGCTAACCTGTGCCGCGGTTCGCCCCTCGAGCAAGAGCATACTCAAACCAAAATGCCAGATATCGATAAGCTCCAACTTGACTTGCTCTATATCCGGCGATTGCTTTTTCCACCATTTCCAGCCGTAGTGGTCCAGCATTTCCGCGCACTCAATCCAGATTGCCCGATACCAGGCAAAATTCTGCTCTCGCCAGTCGCGGTGTACGCGGCTGTTCATATCATTCTGTAGATCAAGCATGATCTGGACTTGTTGCTGCATTCTTCCTCCAGGAAAAAATAATTCAAGAACCAAAGACGATACGAAAATCAAGTAATGAATCTCTACCGTTCGGCAGCTATGGAACAACTCAAACCCGTATCGATACAATTGAACGTGTTTTTGCCCGAGTCAGCTCGCAATGTGCAATTTTGCCTTGGGAAACAAGCGGAAAAAATTATTGGCGGTTATCTCGATGAGCTCGGAGTAACTTATGTTTTTTAACTCGGCCACGTATTCCGCCACCTCGCGCACGTAGCTTGGCTCATTCGGTTTTCCCCGATAAGGCACCGGCGCAAGGTAGGGTGAATCGGTTTCCACCATCAGGCGATCCAGTGGCAGTTTTCTCACCACGTCGCGGATCGCTTCCGCATTTTTAAAAGTCACAATACCGGAAATGGAAATGAGATAATTCATATCCACCGCACGTTTCGCCATATCCCAGTCTTCGGTAAAACAATGCAACACACCGGCGGATTCCGCGTTACCATGTTCGGCAATCAATCGCAGCGTGTCCTCTTTGGCCGACCGCGTGTGCACGATCACCGGCTGTTTAACCCGCGCGGCAGCTTGCAAGTGTAGGGCAAAACTTTCCTGCTGGCGCACTTTGGTGTCGTCGGAATAATAATAGTCCAGCCCGGTTTCGCCCAGCGCCACCACTTTTGGGTGTGCCGACCATTCCGCCAGTTGGTCGACTGTCGCGAGGCCGGATTCGATATCCAAGGGATGCACCCCCACCGAAGCGACCACTTCAGGATAAGCTTGGGCGATGTCGAGAACCTGCTCGCGATTGTCCAAGCTGATCCCGACGCAAAGCATGCCTCGCACGCCGCGCTCCCGAGCCATGGATATGGCGGCGGACAGTTGCCCGTCGTATTTATCCAGACGCAAGCGGTCCAAATGGCAATGGGAGTCGATCAGCATAAGCCGGCAAACGCGGAAATGAAGGAAGCAACGAGGTTACATTGTCGAGGTTACATTGTATGGGTCGGCCGGTCTGAATCCAATGAGCCGGCGAGATAGTTTTCAATCTTGTTGGAGGCCGTATCGTCCTGATCGCTGAACTGAACGCCGATACCGGCGGCACGGTTGCCCTGGGCACCCTTGGGGGTCACCCACACCACCTTACCCGCCACCGGAATCTTTTCCGGCTCCTCCATCAGGTTCAGCAGCATGAAGACTTCGTCGCCCAGCTTGTACGTTTTGTTAGTGGGAATAAACAGCCCCCCGTGTTTTACAAAGGGCATATAGGCCGCATAAAGGACCGCTTTATCTTTTATAGTCAGGGATAGTATCCCGTTACGCGCGCCGCCGCCAAGACCTTTCATGAAATCCTGTCTACCTTATTTCGGAGTTGTATACCGCTCGAGCAATTCATTATAGCGCCCTGCTGCCACTCTCCGCGGTTTCCGGCTCTCTGATCCACGGGAATAGCGACTCGGCATGGCCCCGGAAGGCGCGCCAATTAAAATTATAGACCGTTGCACTCTAATATTGTCGAGCTTGCAGAGAAGTTCTGCAAACAGCGATCATTATGGCATCAATCCCCAGCAGTGGCATGCTATACAACCCCCGCTTCACGCCACCGAGCGAGTTCTTGGGGTTTTGCCAAGGGCCTGCCAGTCCAGCATTAATTCCTCCCATAACAGCTGCTTGTTGGGGTTGGCGCTGCCCAACAGCAGATCCTTGGCACGAATCAGTTTGTCGCGAAACCGGAACAACAGCTGCCGATCAACCCGTTCCAGTACCGCGCACCATGGCGCGCTGGCAACATCGGGCGGCGCGGCGCTTCCCACCTGCGCTTTTGCCGCGTCACCGAGAAAAACCAACAATTGGTCCATCGCCTCTAGCCCGACAAAGCCCTGAATGCGCTTGGCCGCGTCAATGGCGGTTCCCTGGCCCTGAGCCAGATCCAGTAACAGCGCCAGGATTTCCGCTCTTGTGTCCAGCTTGCCCTGTTGGCTAGCCGCCAGGGCCGCAAGCGGCGCCCCCAAGGCATAATCCAGCAGAGCTTCCGCTCGATCCCCCAATTGTGGCTTCAACCAGGTTAACGCCTCCTCGCGAGGCGGCGCTTTTAGCCGCAACTGATGGCAGCGACTGCGCAGGGTCGCCGTTAAGCGACTGGGGGTGGCGGTCACTAAAATCATCATGGTTGCAGCGGGAGGCTCTTCCAGAGACTTTAAAAGAGCGTTGGCGGCATGGTGATTCATGGCGTCGGCGGGCTCAATAACAACGCATTTCCAACCACCCTGTTGCGCGGTGCCGGCCAGGAAGACGACCAGATCGCGTATCTGGGAAATCTTGATCCCCTTCCCCACCTCCTCCGGTTCCAGTATTCGCAGGTCGGGATGGGATCCGGCTTGTATTAGCCGGCAGCTTTTACAGTCGCCACAGGGTTTGTGTTCACTATCGGCGGCACAGAGAAGCGCCTGGCTAAAGGCCTCCGCCAGCTGACGCTTGCCCAAGCCCACCAGACCGCTAAGCAGTAATGCGTGTGGCATTCGCACGGCGTCCAACTGGCGCAGCCATTCGGCCCAGAGTGAGGTATGCCATGGCAGCGTCTCCTTGGTTATGGCTTGAGACATGGATTGCTCCGGGCCGATGACTGATTAATCAAAACATCCAAATGAGCCTGGATGGCCTGCTGTACCGATTCGAGGGGGAGACTCGCATCCACTATGGCGAAACGCCCGGGGTTTTGCTCCGCCAATGCCATATAGCCGGCTCGCACCGCTTCAAAGAAAGCCTGTTGCTCTGATTCGATACGATCCGGCTCCCCTCGCTCTCTCGCTCGCGACAGGCCCAGCTCAATATCCATGTCCAGCAACAAGGTCAGATCGGGTTGCAGGTGCGGATGTATCAGGCGCTCCAGTTCGGCAATAAGCTCGGTACCCAAGCCCCGTCCATAGCCCTGATAGGCGTATGTCGCATCGGTAAAGCGATCGCACAATACCCAGTCACCGCGGGCCAAGGCGGGCCGGATAACCTGGTCCAGGTGCTGTGCCCGCGCGGCGAATATCAACAGCAACTCGGTGAGATGGCTCAAGGGCTCCGTCGACTTTCGTAACAGCAGTTCGCGCAGCGTTTCCGCCAGGGGCGTACCACCCGGTTCCCGAGTCAGGACGACTGAATAGCCACGAGCCAGCAAATAGCGGTGGACGAAGGATAGGTTGGTGGATTTACCAACGCCCTCCCCGCCCTCCAGGGTAATAAACCGCCCCGGGCTTTTACTCACGATGTTTTTCGGATTGCTTTCGCTCAAGAAACTGCCCATGAATACAGTGGGTTAGGGTACCTGATCTGTTTGCGATGATGGCTCCGCTGGCGCCGGAGCGGATCGGTAGTCGTTGGTCCGACGAAGTTGGTACTGCCGTACGGCACGATTGTGTTCCTCCAGGGTAGCGGAAAATTGATGGCTGCCGTCCCCCTTGGCCACAAAATAGAGTGCGTCACCCGGCTCGGGATTCAGAGCCGCATGAATAGCCTCCCGCCCCGGCAACGCAATAGGCGTGGGCGGGAGGCCGCTTATCCGGTAAGTATTATAAGGTGTCACGCGTTCCAGATGCTGCCGTCGGATGTTGCCATCGTACTCGTCGGCCAAACCATAAATAACCGTGGGGTCCGTTTGCAGGCGCATATTGCTCTCCAAACGGCGGACAAATACCCCCGCGATTGCCCCCCGCTCGGCCGGCACTCCGGTTTCCCGTTCCACGATTGAAGCCATGATGAGCGCTTCATAGCTGGATTCATAGGGCAGCGCGCCGGCCCGATTCGCCCATTCGCTGGCCAGTATGTCGCGCATTCGGCGATGCGCTTGCATAAGAAGGTCGCGGTCGCTATTGCCTGCCACATAGCGATAGGTGTCGGGGAAAAACCAGCCCTCGGGGTGGCCACCAGGCAGGTCCAGTTCCGCGAGGAAGGCATCGAGTGCGCTGTCGTCACCGAGTACTCGGGTAATTTTTGGCTGCGATTGCAGGTAGGCCAAGGCGTCCCGGAACGTCCAACCCTCGACCAGGGTCGCCGCATAGGTAACAACCTCCCCCCGCCTCAGCTTTTCGAGAAGGCTGATGGGGGTCTCGTTGATGGTGAGCCGATATTCCCCTGCCTTGACCGTGTCCTGGCCGCTAATTCGCGCGTATAGAACCCACAATCTTGGGTAGTCGAGGATCCCCTGCCGATCGAGATCGCGGGACAACTGCGACAGCGATCCGCCTTGTGGCAGGGTATAAACCTGCTCCTCGTTCAAGGTCAGTGGCGTATGCAGCCAACGGTAACCCAGGTAAAGCAACAGGCCGGCACCCAGCAGAGCGAGCACCAACAGGCTGACGAGTTTACGCCACATGCTGCTTGGCCCTGGTTTGAATATCCTCTTCATACAACTGATGTATTTGTCCGCCAACACTGTCCCGTGGGCACTGAACGGCCACTTCCTCGAATGCTCCGCCCAACAAGGATCTAACCGGCCACACGCCGAGCACGCTATTACCCAAGAAAACTTCGTCCGCCGCCAACAGGGTTTCCAAAGTCAAAGTCGATTCTTCCACTACGGTTCCCATCCGTTTAGCGTAGTCTTCCACGATCCTTTCGCGCAGGATTCCAGCCACACCGGCGTTGTCGAGCAAGGGCGTCAACAATACACCATTGTCGACCACAAACAGATTCCGACTGCCGGCTTCGATCACATTATTGTCCTGATCAAGCAGCAGCCC
The DNA here is from genome assembly GCA_040880205.1 of Cellvibrionaceae bacterium. Classification (GTDB taxonomy): domain Bacteria; phylum Pseudomonadota; class Gammaproteobacteria; order Pseudomonadales; family Cellvibrionaceae; genus WACF01. Next base: position 5,272 of record JBBDIU010000156.1, on the reverse strand, counting down.
CTCCTGACAATCGCTATCGCGCCATTCCATGGCAGCCAATACATAATCGAGCTTGTTCAGGTGTTTCATTCCCGCCAGCGCCGGATTGTGGGGCAGCCGGTGTTCACAGAGGAAAACTTTTACTCCTTCTTCACCATAGCGACGCGGATAGGAGGGATAGGGAAATACGCTCAAAATAGCTGTCACTTCCCCCACGTCGGGAGGCTGGTAACCGCGACCAGCTTCACCACGCGTTGCAATCAGTTTAACGACACCGCGCGCGACGCCGCGTTCGCGAACGCTGGCAAGGAAGTTCGCCAACATGCGATCCAGGTTCCCGGCATCGGCACAGATGCGCAAGCGCTCGCAATCGCGCAACAAGCGCCGACGATGGAAATGCCAAAAGGGCAAGCTCCCCCGTTCCAGCCGCATGGTTTCGAACAAACCATCACCATAGGCCAAGCCACGGTCCAGGGTGGACAGTGCTGCATCCTCCCGCCCGTTGACGCAACTGAAAGGCTCGAAATCCGGCATGGAATTAGTCTAGCACCTTCAAATGGGTGAGGGGACAAGTGCAGGAAGGGACGACCGACGAAACCGAAGCTACACCCGCCGGAAAACAAGCGAACCGTTAGTTCCGCCAAAGCCGAAGGAGTTGGAAAGGGAGACATTAATCGGCCGCTGTTGAGCCGTGTTGGGTACGAAGTTGAGATCACAACCCTCGCCGGGCTCGTCGAGATTTATTGTCGGCGGTGCCACGCCGTCGCGGATAGCGAGAATACTGAAAATCGCCTCCACTGAACCGGCGGCGCCCAACAGATGGCCAATCATTGACTTGGTCGAGCTGATGGCGACATCGTTTGCCGCCGGACCGAATACCTGCTTAACCGCTTTGCATTCGGCCAGATCGCCCAACTGGGTCGAAGTCCCGTGGGCATTAATGTAGTCCACAACATCGGGGGGGATATTGGCATCCCGCAAGGCATTTTGCATGGATAAAGCCGCGCCCGCTCCATCTTCCGAAGGCGAGGTAATATGGTAAGCATCGCCACTCATGCCAAAACCCACGAGCTCCGCGTAGATGTTGGCGCCGCGCGCTTTCGCAAACTCGTACTCCTCAAGTACCAACACACCCGCACCGTCGCCCAACACAAAACCATCCCGATCCTTGTCCCAGGGACGACTAGCCGCCCGCGGATCATCGTTGCGCGTGGACAACGCCCGAGCCGCCGCAAAGCCGCCGACGCCAACCGGCGTGCAGGCCATTTCCGCCCCGCCCGCCAGCATTGCGTCCACTTCGCCGTGCATAATCATGCGCGCCGCCATACCAATATTGTGGGTACCGGTGGTACAGGCGGTCACCATCGCGAGATTGGGGCCGGTAAATTTATATTTGATGGAGAGATTGCCCGAGATCATATTTATGATCGCACCGGGAACAAAGAAGGGAGAGAGTTTGCGCGGTCCCTTGTCGTCGAGCACGTGGGTAACTGTTTCGATCGAACCGATGCCGCCGATACCGGCACCGATAGCCGCGCCAATGCGCGAGGCGTTGTCCGGTGTCACCTCCAGCCCAGCGTCTTCCATGGCCTGAATTCCCGCCACGACGCCGTACTGAATAAAAGGATCCATGCGCTTGGCATCCCTGGCAGGAATATACTTGTCCACTTCCAAGGCGACAATGGGCGCACTAAAACGGGTGGGGAACGCGGTCGCATCAAAGGTTTCGATGGGCCGAACGCCACTTCGACCGCTAACGATGCCGTCCCAGGTTGTTGCCACCGTATTCCCAAGGGGAGTTACCATGCCGAGGCCGGTAACCACAACTCTTTTACGCGACAATGCAACCTCCAGGACCAAGGTCAAGGTAAAAATACCAATAAAACGAGCGGCAGTTGGACCGCGATACTCCGCCGACCGAATACTACATCACACAGGACCACATCACACAGGAATGCCATTTGGACATACCATTAAAGGAAAAGCCGTACTATTTGACAATAGATACGGCTTTTTCCAGGTCCGAAATTGGCTAAATGTTAGGCCAGATTTTCGTTGATGTAATTGATGGCCAATTGAACGGTGGTAATCTTTTCTGCTTCCTCATCGGGGATTTCAGTTTCGAATTCCTCTTCGAGTGCCATTACCAATTCAACTGTGTCCAATGAATCCGCACCTAGATCTTCGACAAACGACGCTTCGTTTTTCACGTCCTCTTCTTTTACGCCCAGTTGCTCAGCAACGATTTTTTTCACTCGTTCATCAATGCTGCTCATAGTGTTTTTCAACTCCTAGTCGATAGAAACCGGCTTTACCGCCTTTCCTGCGCTTCCTAATATGTTGTTGGTGCACTTGATCAAGGTTGGCCCGATATTGAGGCGACAATCCTCGAATCAGCGCTATTTCCTGGAAGCGCCCTCAAAAAAATCCAATAAAGTAAGCACAAATTCCAGGGGCGGCCCAATTCGAGCGCGCATTTTACATCTATTTTTCCCCGGTTGTAACGCATCTCGGTAAAAAACTTGGTATATTGGCCTTTTTCCTTTGTTAAACAAAGACTTAGGCCATATACATACCCCCATTTACGTGGATTGTTTCGCCTGTCACATAGCTCGCGGCATCGCTCGCCAGAAAGCCAACAACCTCGGCAATTTCCGTCGGTTCTCCCAACCTGCCCAGGGGTATTTGCGAGAACAACTGCTGTTTTTGAGCCTCCGGCAAATCGCGCGTCATATCCGTGTCGATAAAGCCCGGCGCAACCGTATTTACCGTAATCCCACGCGATCCCACCTCCCGTGCCAGGGCGCGAGCAAAACCGGCAACCCCGGCCTTGGTGGCGGCGTAGTTGGATTGTCCCGCATTGCCCATGGAGCCGACCACCGAGCTGATATTGACGATGCGCCCCCAGCGGGCCTTCATCATCCCGCGCAGGCAGGCCTTGCTCAAACGAAACACGGCATTGAGGTTGGTGTTGATAACCTCGCTCCACTCCTCCTCACTCATTCGCATGAGCAAGTTGTCGCGGGTAATGCCGGCATTGTTTATCAACACCTGTGGCGCGCCGTACTCATCCTGGACTGCTTTCAACAGGTCGTTTACCGAATCCGGCTGCATCACGTTGAGCACCATGCCCACGCCATTGAATCCTCGCTGCACAAAACGCTCGCTGATAGCCGCCGCGCCCTTCTCCGTTGTTGCGGTGCCAATTACCACAGCGCCCATGGCGCCCAACTTGTCGGCTATGGCAGCACCAATACCGCGACTGGCGCCGGTAACAATGGCAACTTTATCCTGAATGGTCATAGGCTGTCTCTTATCCACATGTGTTTGTTGTCCGGCACGATTCCCCGCTACCGCACAAATGGTTTAAAAGGATTGATCAACTTTTTTATTCAATACATTAAATACGGCATTGGCGCGAGCCACCCGCTGATCGCCAACAAAAAAGAAGCAATTGGCGAAAGCCAAACGCTTGCCCAACTTTTGAATATCGGTATGCACTTCCAACCAATCGCCGCGGCTGATACGGCCAACATAGTCGACTGTGAGTGTGGCCGTCACGGCTGAAATGGACGGCTGCTGGGAAAAGGCAATATTATAACCCAAGGCGATATCAGCCAAGCTGCTCACCACGCCACCGTGAATATCGCCGCGCATATTGCAGTGCTTATCCCCCGCCCGCAACCCGAGGCGCAAACAATCATCGGTGGATTTTTGATAAATAGGCCCAATCAAATTCACAAACGCACTTTCCCGGTACAAGGGTTCATACCCCTCGGGAACGTCCAACCGCCCCTCCTCACTTTTCATCGCGCGCTTGCTTCCCACTTCCGACTCCCCACTCCCCATATCATCCACTTCTCACTTCCCAGATCCCAAGCCATCCAATTCCGCGAACCGCGCGCTAATTTTTTCCGGGATCCGATTGTTGACGTGGTCAACGGCCATTTCCAAGGCATAACAAAAGCCGCGGGTATCGGCTCCGCCGTGACTTTTGATCACAGTGCCCTGCAAGCCCAGAAAACAGGCGCCATTGTGCCTGACGGGATCAAACTTCGCCCGCCACTGGTTCACGACTGGCGCCGCCAACCAGCCAGCAAGGCGTGCATACCAGTTATTGCTAAACACCTGCCGGACATTTGCCGCCAGAAACTTGGCTGCCCCTTCACTGACTTTTAACGCAATGTTACCGACAAAACCGTCACAAACCACCACGTCCACGTCACCGGTATAGATGTCATCGCCTTCGACGAAACCGGCATAATTTATCCGCGTACTGGCGGCCAGCATGTCGGCGGCCTGTCGTACCTGCCCCACTCCCTTGGCATTCTCCTCGCCAATATTCAACAAGCCGACAGTTGGGGACGGATTGCCATCGCTGACGCTGGCGAGAACCGAGCCCATAAACGCAAACTGCACCAACTGCTCCGCGGTGCAATCGATGTTGGCACCCAGATCCAAAAGGTAGCAATGGCCCTTGGACGAAGGCACTGGTTTGCAAATAGCGGGACGATCAATGCCGGGATAGGTTTTGAGCAGGTACTTGCCCATGGCCATGAGCGCGCCGGTGTTGCCGGCACTGACACAGGCTGCCACTTCGCCGGACTTTACCAGTTCGAGTGCCTGCCACATGGAGGAATCGCGTTTCTGTCTCAAAGCGGTGGAGGGTCGGTCATCCATGCTCACCTGTCCGGCGGCATGCAGGATACGAATTCGGGCGTCGTCGAGTCGGCGATCGGGAAGCGCCGCCAAGTGGTTTTCAAGGGTGTTTTGGTCGCCCACGACGGTGAAATCCACGCCGGGGGTTTTGGCCGCTATGTATTGGGCAGCCTCAAGGATCGGCTGGGGACCGAAATCCCCGCCCATTGCGTCAATGGCAATTCGAATTGCAGGCGACAAACCTACTCTTCATCTGTTGCTTCGATAATTTTCTTGCCGCGATAAAAACCATCGGCCGTCATGTGGTGACGACGATGCTTTTCCCCGCTGATGGGATCAATGGATAAAGTCGGACCCGACAGTGAATCGTGGGCGCGACGCATTCCGCGTTTGGAGCGGGTCTTTCTGTTTTGTTGAACGGCCATGGTGACTCCGGGTGATTATCTATACGTAAAAAGTAAAATGTGAAACGTAAAAAAGCCCCTACTTCTTCTTTCCGTCCTTTAACTGCTCGAGGATCTGAAAAGGGTTGGGTTTTTCTTGCCGGGAGGCCTCGGCGGTCGAAGCATCTCCGGCGGAATACAATTTTTCGTCAATGCACTGATAGTCGTGGTAAACAACCATTGGCAAGTCC
>JBBDIU010000155.1:5451-10841 GCA_040880205.1 Cellvibrionaceae bacterium | reverse complement strand
TTGAAAACGAAGTTTCGGACACCAAGGGCCAACATTACCTGCGCCGGATTACCCTCTATCGCACTGACAGCAATAGGATTGAGGGGCTGGTCCTCACCTTTACCAATATCACACCCATCTCCGAGGCGATGAATCAACTCAAGACGCGGGAAAAGCAGCAAGCGCTGGTGGCAAAGTTTGGCCAACAGGCGCTGTCGGAACCCAACTTGGATGTGCTCTTCGCCAAAGCGGTGCAATGGACGGCGGAAGCCGTGAACGTGGAGATGTGCAAGTTGCTAGAGCTGCAAGACCACGGCCAGCTGTTTCTAAGAGCAGGTGTTGGATGGAAAGCGGGTTTGGTCGGCCACGCCACGCTATCGGCCAGTCATGGCTCTCAGGGCGGCTTCACACTTGCTCGCAAAACCCCGGTCATTGTCGAGGATCTGACGACGGAGCAGCGCTTCGACGGTCCGGAGTTGCTGTTGAACCACCAGGTCAAGAGCGGTATGACGGTCATTATCGGACCACATGGTGATCCCTATGGCGTGCTTGGTGTTCACACCCGAGAACAACGCCATTTTAACCAGGAGGATGTCAACTTTATCCAGGCCATGGCCAATGGGTTGTGGGCCGCCATTCAGCATAGGCAGACGCTCGAAAAAATCACCGCCCAAGCAGCGGCGTTGCGCGACCGGGAAGAGTGGTTGCGCCTGGCACTGACCTCGGCCGAATTGACCAGTTCCTGGATCGATTTGACTGCCAAGCAAGTGTCGCAATACAAGCCAACCAGCGACGAAGTCCCATCGGAACCCCCCGCGGCAACGCCCTTGGAGGTTTATCTCAGCCAGGTACACGAGGCAGACCGCGACAGGCTTAAACAGGTTTGGCGGCAAGCCAATGACGATCACGGATCCTTCGTCACCGAATACCGCGTCCATCGCAACGGGAACATCCACTGGCTGCGCGGCTGGGGACAATACGTGGATCTGCAAGGACAACCGCGGATTGCCGGTATTTCCATGGATATCAGCCAGGAAAAGGAAACCCGGGCGCGGCTGCAGGCCGCCAAACGTGAGGCGGACGCTTCCAATCAGGCAAAAAGCGCTTTCCTCGCCAATATGAGCCATGAAATTCGCACCCCGCTTACCGCGATTTTGGGCTATGCGGATCTCATTCATATGGAAGAAGGTGGGCGGAGAAAATCGGACGACTATGTTCACAAAATCAAGACCAACGGTCAAAACCTGCTGGAAATCATCAACGATGTGCTCGACCTTTCCAAGGTCGAGGCAAATAGAATTGAGATTAACAAGCAGCCTTTTGCCGTCAAGAATTTGCTCGCCGAATTATTGTCGTTAATGCACCTGCGCGCGAAGGAAAAACAACTGGAATTCCGAATCGAAACCGAGGGCGAAATCCCGGCTGTACTGCATACCGATATGAGCCGGCTCAAGCAAATACTGATTAACTTGATTTCCAACGCGGTAAAGTTTACCGATTCGGGATCGGTTCGCCTGCTGGTATCCGCGCAGTCCTCGCCCGACAAACAAGATACCTCGATGACATTTAAAGTCGTTGACACCGGCATCGGCATCGACGATAAACTGCTGGGAAAAATATTCGATCCTTTCGAACAAGCCGATTCCTCGGTCGCTACCAATTACGGTGGCACCGGACTGGGCCTAACCATCAGCAAACGAATAACTCATCTGCTCGGCGGCAACTTGGAAGTGGAAAGTGTTATGGGAAAAGGCAGCACCTTTACCCTGACGTTACCGATCGGTTCCACCGTCGGTGTGGAATATATCGCCATGGAAGATGCGAACGCCCTGGTGCAGCAACACAGCGCACCGAGCATCAACGCACGGCTGCTGGCGGGTGTTCACGTGCTTGTGGTGGACGATGTCGCCGATATATTGGTGCTCATTCAACAAATACTGAAAAATGCGGGGGCAGCGGTAAGTGTCGCTAGCAATGGCCGCGAAGCCATCGAAAGAATTGAAAGCTGCGCGAAACAGGGCAAACCGGTAGACATGGTGCTGATGGATACCATGATGCCGGTTATGGACGGCTATACCGCGGTAAAACGTTTGCGCCAGGAGGGTTTCAAGAAACCGATTATTGCGCTCACCGCTGCCGCCATGACCAATGACCGCAATCGCTGCCTGCAAGCCGGGTGCGACGATTACCTGCCCAAACCGGTGAACGTGGAAGCCTTGCTCTCGATTCTGGCGACTCAGGTGGCCGATGCGCCGGTAAAAAAAGGCGCGCGAGTATTGATTATCGAGGACAACCTGGACGCCGGTGAAGCTATCCAGACCTTACTGAGTTTATCGGGCTATGAGTGCCGCCATGTCGCAACCGGAGAAAGCGGCATTGTCGAAGCACGGCACTTTCGTCCCGAAGTTATCCTATTGGATTTAACCTTGCCCGACATGGACGGCTATGGCGTCGCTGAGCATTTACACGATCCCAATTCCCCCTTTAGCCCGCGAATAATCGCCTTGTCGGGTCAGGATCTGGAAAGCCAGAAAGAGAAACTTAAAGCCGCGGGCTTCGATTCCTATTTGCAAAAACCCGTGGGACGGGATTCACTGGCGACCTACTTCCCCGCTCTGGCTGAAACGCGACAGCTATCTTGAATTTCCTGTTTGGCGCCCTCCTGTTTGCCGCCTTCCCGTTTAGCGAATAGTGCCCGCAGGCGAAGATCCAGCGCCTCAAAAAAATCGCCATCGACCCGCGCTTCCACGGCGAGGTACCAGTAGCGCTCACGGAGCATTGGCTGATGGATGAGGAGTGGCCGGCATTTGACTGCGTCTTTTTCGGTCATTACTACCGGTAACGAATCCTGAAAATCAATGTCATTCAATTGAAAATCGTGGTGATCGGGAAAACCGTGGGCAAGAAAATCTGACCCCAATTCACCCAAGGTGTCGAAAAAGCGTTGTGGATTGCCAATGCCCGCCAGCGCGTGGACCTTGATTTTACTGCCATCCTTTGTCCACCACGGCTCCCGGCCCGCGGCAATCGTATCGCTGGGAAAGCGTGAATCCGCAACTCGGCGCCAGCCAAGCGGATGTAATCGCATACCGATCGTCCCATCCACCCCCAGCGCTTGTTTTGTATTGTTCATTGCACCGTTAATCACCACCCAGTCCACCTGTTGCAATCTGGCAACGGGCTCGCGCAATGGCCCCGCGGGTAACAAACGGTTGTTGCCCAGCAGGCGTTCGCCGTCAATGACCACGATTTCCAGATCCCGTGGCAAACGATAATGTTGCAAACCATCGTCGCTGAGAATGACATCACAGTGATTCTGTTCAATCAATTGCCTTGCCGCGGCCATGCGATCGGAACCAATAACCACTGGGCAAGCACTCTGTTGCGCAATCATTAGTGGTTCATCGCCCGCCTCCACCACCGACGTCGCTTCGCTTACCGTAAATGGATAGTAAGGCGCGCTGCTGCCGTAACCACGACTCACGACGCCGGGAGAATATCCGGCTTGCCGCAAATATCTGGCCAGCGCGATTAACAACGGTGTTTTGCCGCTCCCGCCTAGATTAATATTGCCAACAACAACAACCGGACACGGCAATGCCCGAGGCGAAGCAAGGTGGCGGTAATAGGCGCGCCGCATGACGATGAGTAGGTGGAACAGCCAGGCAAGGGGCAGTAGCAGCGTCGATAACCACATCGATAACCACGATCGGCTTTGGCCGTACCACATCGCCAACAAAGTGTTTGAGTTTGCCAATCCAAGCCCTCGGGTTAAGCACTTGCGGGGGTTATTCGTTTTCCCCAACCGGGTTTTTGGTGGTAATGCTGAGTGTTGCAAATCCCAATTGTCCCGCCGCGTCCATGGCGGTTACCATGGATTGAACCGGCGTGTTTGCATCGGCGGTGATGATCAGCGGCCGTTGGTTATCGCCGGCAGCGATTTTATTGATGGCGGCTTTCAAAGTGGCCAAGCTTTTGTTCACCAAACTTTCGCCGTTCACGGCATAGCCGCCTTCGGCGTTTATCAGGATTTCGATCTCTTCATGCTGCTCCGGCAGACGCTCGCCAGTGGCCTCGGGCAGAGCAATGTCCAGGTGGGTTTCCTTAGTAAAGGTGGTGGACACCATAAAAAAGATCAGCAGCAAGAACACCACGTCAATCAAGGGCGTAATATTGACGCTATCTTCGGTGCGAACTCTACGACGGAATTTCAACGTTTTTACTCTTTAGCGGCTTGCTGCGGCGCCAGGTGACCCGTCATGCGGTTTTAATGTCGACACGACGATCACTGTGCAGCGCATCCACCAGTTTCACGGCGTCCTGTTCCATGGTAACCACCAGCGTGTCCACCCGACGCTGGAAATAGCGATGCAAAATCATGGCGGGAATGGCAACCGATAAACCGGCGGCAGTGGTAATCAAGGCCTGGCTGATACCGCCGGCCAGCACGCCGGCGTTGCCCGTGCCCTGCAACATAATTTCGGTAAAGACTTCTATCATCCCCACCACGGTTCCGAGCAAACCGAGCAGGGGGGTTATGGCGGCAATGGTGCCCATGGCGCCGAGGTAGCGCTCCATGTCATGAATGACCTGGCTGGCCGCCTCCTCGATACTGTCCTTCATCACTTCGCGACCACTGCGCGAATTGCTAAGTCCCGCGGCGAGAATCTTGCCCAATTCCGACGAGCGCTTCAGTTCACGGATTTTATTACCATCCAGCTGATTATTTTTTATCCACCCCCACACTTGGGCCAACAAATGGCGAGGCGCAATACGCGAGGGAGTGAGCGTCCAATAGCGTTCGACCGCAATGGCCGCTACGGCAATGGAACAGAGAATGATCGGCACCATCAACCAACCACCGGCCACGACAATTTCCAGCACTGCTTTCTCCTCGGATAGCACGGGACAGGATTTATTAACCCGGCCATTAAACAGATCGTCCTGATCTGTTTAATGGGTCGCCCACGACATACTGGCGACGATGTGCGAATCGTCGGGTATTTCGTGGGCTCGCGCTGGCCTATGGCCAGCGGCGGTACATCCTTGTACCGCGCTATTAACCCGGCAATCTTAATTGCCGGGTTAATAATAGGCGGAATTATAGCCCGGATATCCAGGACCGACCGAAAAGCCACCGCCGCGCGCCACTCTACCATAAATGGTTTAACGGTAAGCTCGACCAAATGGCAACGACGGAATGTTCCGGTTGTCTCCCAACGATAGGCGGATTCGTCGCATTACCCATTCAAAAATCATCGAACCAATACCTACGCCGGATTTCGCGCAAGGGTTGAACACTCAGGTTTCCATCACGATCCCAGACAAACGTCAGCTGACCACTGGTGGCCGTGTTGTGGGCCTGACTGCCAGCGGCCTGGTAACGGGCACGAACCGCTGGATGAGGATGT
>JBBDIU010000155.1:0-5441 GCA_040880205.1 Cellvibrionaceae bacterium | reverse complement strand
GTAGTTGCTGCGGTATCCGGCGCTATAGACCACGCGTTGGGCTTGCGTCTGTTCCACGAAACCGGGGGTCGACGAAGTGGCGCTGCCGTGGTGCGGCGCAACCAACACCGCAACCGAGCGCGGGAGCTGCCCCGCGGCCAGCAGTATTCTTTCCACTGGCGCTTCAATATCACCGGGGATTAACACGCGCTGGCCGGCGTATTCGATCAACAGAATGCAGGACTGGTTGTTACGGCCTTGCGTGGCTCCATCCGGCTCAATCAACCGGAACGACACCTCGTCCCATCGCCAGCCTGCGTCGCTGTCGCAGCGAGATGCCGGCACATCCGGGTAGGTCCCGCTGACCCGGGGCAAATCGTTACCCACAATCAGGTCATCAACCGCTACGCCGGCCATCAGCGCTTCTGTACCGCCAGCGTGATCGGCATCGCCATGACTGACAATTAGTCGGTCGATCTTGTGAATGCCACGGGCGCGCAGATAGGGTCCCACAATCGCATCGCCCGCGTTAAAGCGTTCACTGTAGGCGGGACCGGTATCGTAGACCAGCAGCCGGCTGGGCGTGGCGACCACTATCGCCAAACCCTGGCCCACGTCGAGTACCGTCACCGCCAGGGGCGGACGGCGATCCGCTCCCGGCAGCAACAATGGAAATAGCAACACGACCCCAAGCCAGCGACCGGGAATCCCACGCGGACTGAGTAGTAACAGCACGCCAGCCAGTGCCAGTAGCGCGGAAAATAGACTGACTCCGGCGCCCTGTGGATACCAGCCCACCGATTTCAGATGGTGGGTGAATCCGTCCAGTATCCACAAGCACAAACGCAATGTCGCTGCCGCAAGTTGCAGCAGAGCATCCGCTATGCTCCAGTCCAATCCGCTGAGCAAGACCCCCAGCAACAAGGGCATAACCGCGACCAAGGAAACCAGGGGAATGGCGATCAGGTTGGCAAGCGGCGTCAGCAAACTCAGCGCCTGATTTAGCGCCAGCAAAGGCACCATCAGCCCCACGAACACGACCCATTGAGCTCGGCCGAAGCCAACGAATCGCTGTGCACCCGAATCAGTGCGATAGCGATGCTGAAAATGAAACAGCAAAAAGCCGACCGCACCGAATGACAACCAGAAACCCAGCTGATAAGCGGACAGTGGATCGAGGAGCAGCACAATCAGCATGGCCCAGGCCAAGGCGCGCATCGAGGTGCCAACCCGGGAGAGCACTATGGCTATATTGACCAGCAGCACCATGATCAGAGCTCGCTGGGTAGGCAGAGAAAAACCGGCCATGGCACTGTAGCAGGCTGCCAGAATGCAGGAAACGCAACCGGGCAAGAGATACCCCAGCCCCAACCGCCGGCCCAACAACGAACAGGCCGCGCGCAAGGCGTGGCCCAGCCAATAGCCGAACAATGCAATCAACCCAATATGCAAACCCGAAATGGCCATCAGATGGCTGGTTCCGGTGGCTCGCAACAGCTCCCACTGTTCGGGACTAATTGCCGAGCTGTCGCCAATTGCAAGGGCCAATAGTAAGCCCTGGCTGTCGCTATCAACGGCTCCCGCTATCCAGTCGCGAATCCGCTGGCGTTGCTTTTGCACCGTATAACCCGGGGCCACGCCATGTAATTGATTATGAGTTGACGGTCGCACATAGCCGGTTGCACCGAGGCCGCGGCTCAATAGCCAGCGCTGGTAATCGAAGCCGCCCGTGTTGACGAAGCCGCGCGGCCGTTTCAATCTGATTCGCAAGGTCCACCGTTGCGCCACCCGTATTTGTGAATCTTGTCCATACCAAGAGAGCAGCACGCGCTTGGGCAACGGCTGCTCCGCCAGATACACGGGGTCGATGTTGTGGAAATCATCAATGGAAAATTCAAAACGCTGAAAGTCGTCTCGGTCTTCCGGCAATGCGCTGATATACCCACTGACCAACAATTCCTCGCCTTCCAGCGCGGCGGGCAATTGACCCGCCAGTAGCCGGTGCCCGGCGCTTATGCCCCATAGGGCACCAAGACAAAACCACGCGAGTGGCCGCGTCCGCGGATGGAGCAACAGAAGGCAGATGACGGCGGCAATAGGCAGCAGCAGGGTAGCAAGCTGCCAGGCGGACTGTGGCAGGGTCGGCAAGTGGGGCAGCCACGAAACGGCCAGTATTCCCACGCTAGCGGCCAGGATTTTTATCATTGTTTCCGTTCCCTGGGGGCGATCACTGGGGAGCCAAAGAATTCTACGGTTGCAACAGCGACGCGTCAAAACTGTCGGGGTAAAGCGGTCCTATATATGTCTGAGTGGCATCCGGCGCAACCGCTGACTATGAGCAGCAGCAATCGGGAGGGGAACCAATAAGAAGATGTCGCATCATTTGAGATGATAGAGTTCGTTAAACAACCTAGGCATAATGGCGCCCCAACTTTTCGGGTGGCGCTTCGGGTGTCCTGTTCAACAACTTCACAGACTGTTTCGCGCAACCGCAATGTGGCGATCTCCTGCAGGGAAGGCTTCTCTGACAACGCCCGGTTCCCCATGAATGGCCGTGGTTGTTTAGCAGAACCGCGACTCGGTCGGAGGACTTGCATGGCGCGCCCGCCGAGAGCCCATATCGTCCGCTGTCACGGCATTGCATCCCGTGAAAATACAGTCGGCGTTCCCGATGGCACAGACCAGGTGAGCGCTGAAATCAGGCCCATTAGTGGGACGGGACACTGACAATGGCCAGAAAGCTCCTCAAGCGCTGGGTACCGGATCACGCGAGCGTAAAAAGCAATCCGGCGCTGCAATTTCTCGGCGGATTGTTACACGACCCCAACCTCTTCCATTTGAACCGCCGGTCGGTGTCGGTGGCTGTGTTCGTGGGCATATTCGTTGCTTTCCTGCCCATGGTCGGACAAATGGCACTGGCGGCCTGCCTGGCATTGCTGTTGCGCTGCAATTTGCCTTTGGCGGTATTGCTGTCCTGGATCAGCAATCCCTTCACCTATGCGCCCATTTTTTTTACCACCTACGAAATCGGCCGTTGGCTGCTGGACATGCCACACGCCCGGTTTACTCTGTACTTTAATTGGGAATGGTTTCAGGAAGAGTTTCACCACATTTGGAAACCCCTGCTATTGGGTTCGGTGTTATCGGGCATGATTCTGGGCGCCTTGGGTTACCTGGCCATGCAGGCTTTCTGGTATTGGACGGTAATGCGCAACTGGGGCAGGCGGCGCTCGGATCGGCGCAAGAAACGACAAGCCGCCCAGTAACAGCCAGCGATAACCCCGCGCGTTGCTCACACCTCGAAGCGCAAGGCCTCGGCGGGTTTGATCCGGCTGGCGCGCCAGGCGGGATACAAAGTCGCGAAAAAGCTGAGAATGAGTGCGACAGCGGCAATGGACACCAAATCCCACAGGCGAACGGCCGAAGGAACAAAACTGATAGGATACACATCGGACTTGAGGAACTGAAAACCGAATAAGCCTTCAATCCAACCGACGAAGTCTTGAACAAAAAACGCCAGCAACAAACCCAGCATGAGACCAAGCGCGGTACCGATCAAACCGATCACACTCCCTTGTACCATAAACACGGCCATTATTTTTTGGGTACTGGCTCCCAATGTGCGCAGAATCGCGATATCGCTTTGCTTGTCCACGGTTACCATAACCAGGGTCGACACCAGATTAAACGCCGCGATTCCGATGATCAGGAAGAGCAGCAGCCCAACCAGGTTTTTTGACATCTGAATAGCCTGGTACAAGTTCCCCTTGCTTCGAATCCAGGTGGTTGAGGTATGGCCGTACGGAAGTGCGCGCACAATGGGGTAGACGATACCTTCCACATTAAACAGGTCATCCACTTTCAGTTTCACGCCGGTAACCCCTTCCCCCATGGACGCCAATGCCTGTGCCGTGGCCAGATTAGTCAAGGCCAGGGTTTGATCCACCTCCGTGCCGGTGTTGATAATGCCCGCGACGCGCAGGCCCGCAACCGAAGGGTTGGCCTTGCGGCCGGCACCGTGTGGGATAATTATTTTCACCCGGTCGTTCACCGCGACATTTAGATTTTCCGCCACCCCGCCACCCAGAATAATCGCTCCGGTGTTTTCCTGTCGGGCCAGCAAGGCGAGTAAATCCGGTGACAAAAAATCTTCAATGGCCGATACATTCCTTTCCGTTTCCGCGTCGACCCCGGTGATTATCAACGGCGCCACCTGACGTCTGTACTCCGCCATGCCCGCCGTCTGCACGAAAGGCGCTGCATCCAACACTCCCGCTTGGTCAACCATCCAATCGCGCAGCTCCCGCCAATCCTCAATGTTGTCCACGTGCTGAATGGAGGCCTGGGGCAAAATGGCGAGAATGCGCTCGCGCAGCTCCTTGTCGAAGCCGTTCATCACCGACAGCACCATCACCAGCAGGGCGACGCTTATCACCAGACCTGCAATGGAAATGGTTGAAATAAACGAGACCAACTGGCTGTGGCGCCGGGACCCGGTGTAGCGTAGACCGATAAAAAAACTGAGCATATTAAGCGACGCTATCCGTGTAAGGTTTGAGGGCACCATCCTCGAGCAACAATACTCGCTGCATTTTTTGCGCAAGGCGCTCATCGTGGGTAACAATCACGAAGCTGGTGTGCAACTCCCTGTTCAAATCCATCATCAGGGCCTGAATGGCTTCCGCCGCGCGCCGATCCAGATTGCCGGTAGGCTCATCCATCAACACACAACTGGGCCGGGTAACCAGCGCCCGGGCAATGGCAACGCGCTGGCGTTCACCGCCGGACAACTCCGAAGGCTTGTGCTCCACCCGTTCCGCCAAACCGACCTTTGCCAAGGTATCGCGCGCTTCCGCGTAGGCGGCCTGCGTTTTCCACTTGCCGATCAACAAGGGCATGGCGACATTCTCGAGTGCGGTAAATTCCGGGAGGAGGTGATGAAACTGATAAACAAAGCCCATGCTCTTGTTGCGCAACCGACCGCGGTCATTTTCGCTAAGCGAAAACATGTCCTGCCCGTCGAGCACCACCCTACCCTCGCTGGGCAAATCCAAGCCTCCCAACAGATTGAGCAAGGTCGACTTCCCCGACCCGGACGCCCCCACAATGGCAATCGTCTCGCCCCTGGCCACCGAGAAATCAACCCCCTTCAAAACCTCCACCCGCAGCGGACCCTGCGCATAGGTTTTCGACAAATCCTCGCAATGCAACACAAGCTCTAAATTATTTTCCGTCATGAACAATCTTTTTAGTTGAATTCAAATTAAGATATTTCCCCACAATCCCTTCGTCGCTTTCCATTTCACATTTCACATTTCACCTTTTACCTATTCACCTTTCACCTATTCACTATTCACCATTCTCGTCTCAATTCCCGCATTGCACGGCTGGGCGGGTACTGTTTCTCCGTTCAATGGGCCTTCCATGGCCCGTCCCGCTGCTGTCCCTGCAGCTATTCACTC
>JBBDIU010000154.1:0-11240 GCA_040880205.1 Cellvibrionaceae bacterium | reverse complement strand
GAACGGGTGATTTTCCAGCCTGTTTTTCCAATTCTCGAATGCCTCGGGTTGCCTCAACTCCGTCCATTAGGGGCATACTAATGTCCATGAGGATTAGGTCAAATTCACGGCCACGGAAGTACTTCAAAGCGATTTCCCCGTTTTCCGCCAAGTCCGGCTCAATACCCAGTCGTTTCAAGTAGCCCTTAATGACCATTTGATTGACCGCGTTATCCTCGGCCACCAGTACCCGAAGGTGTGCCACGCCCGGATTTGTGTCGACAGATTCCTTGCCCGGACTAAAGTCGGTAACTTTCTGCGCCGGGACAAGGGGAAATTCAAGATAAAAGCATGAGCCTTGCCCAAGCTCACTGCGCACGCCTACTTGACCGCCCATAAGCTCCGCGATTTTTTTACTGATGGACAGGCCCAATCCGGTTCCGCCGTACTTTCGGGATGTGGCGCAGTCTGCCTGTTGAAAATCCTGAAATAACCGTGATTGCTTGTCCTCGCTAATCCCAATGCCGGTGTCAAGGACAGCCACATGCACAAGGCTTTCGGTATCGCGCAGTGTCTGTTTTACCCGGACCGTAATAGAACCCTTGTCAGTGAATTTGAACGCGTTGGATAGAAAATTGTTAATGATCTGCTTAACACGAAGTGGGTCGCCCATTATATGGGCAGGACAGCTTTGGTCGTAATCAATGTTGATTTCAAGACCAGTCTTATCGCGCGCCCGCAACTTGAAAGGCATCACCAGCTCTTCGCACAGCTTCGGCAAGTCAAACGCAATCTTTTCAAGCTCGAGCTTGTTGGCAACAAGCTTTTCATAATTGAGAATATCGCCAACGAGGTCTAGCAGTTGGTTTCCCGACGCGCTGATGATGTTGATATATTCTTGCTGGACAGGATTAAGTTCGGTCTCCTTGAGCAGGTCGACGATGCCAATAACGCCGCTCATGGGCGTGCGCAGTTCGTGACTCATTGTCGCCAGGAACTCTGACTTCGCCTTGGTTGCTTCCTCCGCCTCGTCCTTGGCCACTTTATATTCATGGGTTCGGGCTTCCACGGTTTTTTCCAAGCTTTGTTTGTGCTCTATCAGCTCTCGGTTTGTAGCGGCGAGCTGCCGCGATTTTACTGTCAAGCTCTCGTCGCGCGCTTCAATTTGGTCCAGTAGGGCGTCAAATGCTTGACTTAGTTGGAACATCTCATCGCCTTTGGAAGCCTCGGGAGGGTCGAAATTTTTCTCCGTTAATAGCCGATTGAGGCGTTCTATCCCGGTTGCGATGGGAACGGTGATGGAACGAGAGATCGTCCAGCTGGCGAAGATCAGGAGCAAAAAGGCCAGCAGGAGCGGCGGCAACAAATTGCTGAGCGACTCGTTGATTGCCAGTTCCAGGTCGCCAAGATAAACACCGCCCAGTACACTCCAACCCCAGGGCGCGAAATAGCTGCCATAACCGATCTTTTGCGGCGCGTTCTTTGGTATATGTGCGTCGTTAGTTTCGGCTATGAAACCCAGGCCGTCATCGTCAATAAAATAGACATAATCAAAAAACCCGGTCTTCGTTTCCGGGTGGTGTTTAAACAGAATTTCCATGGGGGACCGGCGCCTCTCGTCGAGCCCATAGCGTACCCGGTGTTGCTCCATCTGCTCGTTGGCAAGGGCCTGGCTCTGTTCGAGGTCTTCAGGGGTAAAATCCGGCATGGACTGCTCGGGCAGGCTCGGGTGCATGACCATAAAGTTGAGATCATGATAGACATACACGTAGGAGCGGTCACTCAAACCAATCTCCTTCAATGCCCCCAGGGCCAGTCTTTTAGCGTCTATTTCCGATATCACGTCCCGTTCTGCGAGAGAATGGTAATGGTTGACGAGGTTGCGGGCGGTTTCCACCAAGTCCCGGGTATTCTGTTTCTCCAGCTGAACGTACTGGCGCTCGGCGTGTTGGACGGCCAGCAGTACCGCAAATCCGCAGCTGGCAACGCCAAGGGCTACGATAATAGGAATACGATACTTGATTTTTATTCGGCGAAGCCAATGGTCGGGGCTTGAGTCGGGCATGACGCTAGAAGCCTTTTTTCGAGTCTTCTAGAATTCTAGTTCACCTACCTGATAGTACCAGCCAGCGCATGTGCCGTTTGGGTTTGCTTATAGCGGGACTCTCGGGTCACTGCGGGTGTAAAGCACTTATAGTTCGGATTGACAAGCGTCACGTGACACTATACGATCCGCAAATGATCAAGACATTCGCGGATAGGCGTACTAGGGATCTGTACATAAGCGGCAGCGCGAAAAGGTTCCCGGCTGATCTTGCAAAACGCGCGGCACGGAAGCTTGAATATGTGAATCTAGCGAGCCGGTTGGATGACCTTAAAGTTCCGCCGGGAAACCGTCTTCACGCCCTTGAAGGTAATCGAAAGGGACAACATTCAATCTCGATTAATGACCAGTGGCGTATTTGTTTCCGATTTGTCGACGGGGATGCACTCGACGTGGAGATCTGCGATTATCATTAGATGAGGTAGCAAGTATGAGTATCGTGAATAATTCGGATATGAAGCGTAGGCCAACCCATCCCGGTGAAATGCTCAGAGAGGATTTTCTTCCTGACTATGGTTTGACGACGGCGAGCCTAGCCAATGCAGTAGGAGTATCAAGGCAATCCATTAATGAATTGTTGCGGGAGCGACGGGCGGTAAGCCCGGAAATGGCGCTTCGGCTCGCGCGTTTGTTTGGCAATTCGCCGGAGTTTTGGCTAAATGCTCAACGGGCAGTTGATTTGTGGGATGCGGCGCAGGCAATCAAGAAAGATGTTTCCCGGATCAAGCCCCTTGATGCGGCATAATTCCTCAGTCCAGGGGACTGCGCTAAATCTCCCGCGCGATCAACATCTTCATAATTTCGTTGCTGCCGCCGTAGATTTTCTGCACCCGTGCATCGGCATACATCCTGGCAATGGGGTATTCCATCATGTAGCCGTAGCCGCCGAAGAATTGCAGGCATTCGTCAATGATTTCGCATTGCTTCTGGGTGGTCCACCACTTGGCCATGGCGGCGGTGGCCGCGTCCAGTTTTCCCTCCAGCAACTTCATCGCGCAATCGTCCACGAAGGTGCGTGCAATCCTGGCTTCGGTATAGCGCTCCGCCAAGCGAAACTGGGTGTTTTGAAAGTCCAGTAATCGCTGGCCGAAGGCCTTGCGCTCTTTTACATAGTCGCTGGTGACTTTCAATGCTCGATCCATGGCGACGCAGGCACTGGCGGCAATGATCAGCCGCTCCTGCGGTAGCTGCTGCATTAATTGCTGAAAGCCTTGACCTTCCTGGGCGCCGACTAAATTGTCGGCTGGAACGCGGACTTGGTCGAAAAACAATTCAGAGGTGTCTTGAGCTTTCAGGCCCAGTTTTTCAAGATTGCGGCCCCGTTCAAAACCGGCTTCCACTAAGTCGGTTTCCACCATAATCAGTGAAACGCCCTTTGCCTTTTCCTTGGGATCGGTTTTGGCGACCACGCAAATCAAGTTTGAGAGCTGACCGTTGCTAATAAAGGTTTTTTGGCCGCTGATCACATACTGATTGCCGGATTTAAGCGCCGTGGTTTTAACGGCCTGCAAATCCGACCCGGTACCCGGTTCGGTCATGGCGATGGAGCCAATCAGTTCGCCGCTGGCCATCTTGGCCAGCCAACGCTGTTTTTGTTCTTCCGTTCCGTAGGTGGCAATGTAGTGGGCCACGATCCCGGAGTGCACGGAAATACCAATGGCGCCAACATCGGCCTGCTGCATTTCCTCGGCGATCACCATCTCGTGGCGGAAATCCCCACCGCCGCCGCCATAGGTTTCCGCAACGGAGGCGCACAACAGGCCAGCGGCTCCGGCTTTGTGCCAGGCTTCGCGATCAACGCAGCCCTGCCGGTTCCATCGTTCCGAGTGGGGCAGGAATTCTTTTTCGCAAAACCGCCTGGTCGCATCGCGAAGCAGCTGTAACTCGTCGTTCATCCAGCGCGGTGTTTCGTTACTCAGCATGGTCTACCCTTTCAATTATCATGGCGTTTGCGGTTCCGCCGCCTTCACAAATGGCAACCAAACCGTATCGCCCTTGTCGACGTTCAAGTTCATGCAATAAAGTGGTCATCAGTTTCGCGCCGGTGCACCCCAGTGGATGTCCCAAAGCCTGGGCCCCGCCATTCACATTGAGTTTCTCCCGATCGGCGTTCAGGGCTTTTGCCCAGGCCAAGGGCACCGAGCTGAAAGCTTCGTTCACTTCGTACAGGTCAATCTCTTCTAGTGACAGACCAGCAATCGCAAGCAATTTTTTTGTGGCCGGAATTGGGCCTTCCAGCATTATTACCGGATCGGAGCCGACCACCGCCAGGGAATGAATCGCGGCGCGCGCCTTCAGGCCGAACGCCTTCAGTGCCCGCTCATTAACCACCAAAAGGGCGGCGGCGCCGTCGCTGATTTGGCTGGCGGTGCCCGCCGTCAATACACCGCCTTCCGCCAGGGTATTCAGGCCCTGCATGGTTTCCAGGGAGGCATCGAAACGTATCCCTTCATCGGTATCGTGAACAACATCGCCCAGTTCGGGATGATTCACGGTAAGTGGCAGAATTTCCCTGGAAAAATAACCTTGCCGGGTCGCGGTCGCCGCCCGTTGATGACTGCGCACTCCGAACTCATCCAGTTCGCGGCGGGACAGTTGGTATTTTTCCGCCAGTACAATATAGGCTTTGCTCATCAGGATCGTCTCAATATATAGATGTATTACTTGGGTTCCATGCGAATGCCCGCGTCGAGTCGAATCGTTTCGCCGTTCAGATAGGCGCAACGCACAATGTGGGCCGCCATTTGGGCAAACTCATCGGGCTTGCCGAGGCGTTGTGGGAATTGGGTCATGGCTACCAGCGGATCGCGCACCTCTTGAGGTGCGGCGGCCATCATGGGCGTTTCAAATATACCCGGGGCAATAGTCATCACGCGTATGCCCAACTTACTCAGGTCGCGGGCAATGGGCAGGGTCATGGATACAATGCCACCCTTGGAGGCACTGTAAGCCGCTTGCCCAACCTGTCCGTCGTAAGCGGCAACCGAGGCCACATTGATAATAACCCCGCGTTCCCCGTCTTCCGTGCAGGGCTCGTTGCCTTGCATGCGCTCCGCGCTCAGCCGCACTACGTTAAAAGTACCGATCAGATTGGTTCGAATAATTTTTTCAAACATCGCCAGCGGCATGGGCCCGTCGCGACCGACTGTTCGAGCGGCGGCACCGATGCCGGCGCAATTGATATTGATATGTATGGAGCCAAACAAACTCACCGCCTGAGCCAAGGCGGCACCGACCTGTTCCTCATTGCAAATATCACCACCGGCACTACTTGCTCTATCACCGAGCGTTTGCGCGGCCTTCTTGGCCCTGTCGGCATCCAGATCAAAAAGCATGACATTGGCACCAGCGTCAACAAAATAGCGCGCCGTCGCAAAACCAAGACCTGAGGCGCCACCGGTGATAAATACGGTTTTGCTTTCCACGTGCATAAGCATCACCTCCCTTGGTGTCGCCCTGAAGATCTGGCTGTGCGACACTGCTGAATTTGGAGGGCCGCCAATGAAGCGCCCAGCAAAAAGAATGATACTACCCACTAACAAGGTTACTGTATACGACCGTATTGATGGCAATTTACCACTACATTATTAATGGGAAGGGCAGCAATGGGACCACTGGCGGGAATACGCGTGATTGAAATCGCAGGGATCGGGCCGGCGCCATTTTGCGCCATGATGCTGTCCGACCTGGGTGCCGAAGTGATCCGGGTGGATCGGTTGGACAAAGCCGGCAGCGGCAGCAAACTGGATGTGGTCAATCGCGGGCGGCGTTCGATCGCGCTTAATCTCAAATCCGCAGCGGGCAGGGAAACCCTACTGCGGTTGATTGAGCGAGCCGACGGCTTGCTGGAAGGATTTCGGCCCGGGGTGATGGAACGATTGGGGCTCGGCCCCGATGAATGCTTGGCCCGCAATTCCAAACTGATCTTTGGCCGAATGACTGGCTGGGGACAAAGCGGCCCCTTGGCCGAACGCGCCGGGCACGACATTAACTACATTGCATTAAGTGGCGCTTTGCATTCAATGGGCAATGCAGATCGACCGCCGAGTCCCCCGCTAAATCTGGTGGGCGACTACGGTGGTGGCGGCATGTTGCTGGCGGTGGGGATGCTTGCCGCGTTACTGGAAGTCAAGAATTCCAACAAGGGGCAGGTCGTGGACGCGGCCATGGTCGATGGCAGTGCCTTATTGATGAGTGTCTTTTACGGTATGAAGGCTACCAGCCGCTGGTGCGATGAACGGGAAAGTAATTTCCTGGATGGTGCCGCGCATTTTTATCGTAGCTACGAATGTGAAGATGGAAAATTCCTTGCCGTGGGGCCTCTGGAACCGCGGTTTTATAAGATTTTTCTGAAAAAATGCGGTATCGTGGACGAATCGTTTTCCAACCAACTGGACGCTGGGGCATGGCCCGAACTCAGCAAAAAGTTAGAGCAATTGTTTAAAACCAAACCCCGGGACAAATGGTGTGAACTTTTGGAATCCACCGACGCCTGTGTCACGCCCGTGCTGGATCTGGAAGAAGCGCCCCTCCATTCACACAATCGCGCACGGCAAACGTTCGTAACTTATGAGGAACTGGTTCAGCCGGCCCCGGCTCCGCGATTCAGTCGGACCAAAGCCGCCATCCAATCGCCACCACCTGTGGCTGGGGAACACAGCGAATATGTACTGAGGGACTGGGGATTTACTCGTGACGAAATCGACGCCCTTGGGTCGGCCGATGAATTACCGAAAAAGTAAGGGCACGACATCGGCATGCCGAGACTGAACGGTTATCAAACCGCCCGCAAAATACGTGAGCAGGATTGGGGCGGGACGCAACTCTGGTGGCCCTAACGGGGGCCAGGCCGAAGATAGGAAGCGCTCCCGCGAAGCCGGTTTCGCGATTTTCATCTGGTTAAACCGGTTGAGGTTGGGACCGTGCCGAAACTGTTGGAAGAAGGAAAGCGACCCGTTTGACGATTCCGCCGTACTCGTCAACAAAAAATCTAAAACAAAAACCAAAATCCAATGTCATCTCCATGGCCAGCTTCTGTCTTTGCCCGTCGTTTCGAAGCGAGCGTTTGCAGTTGTCAGCTTACAGCGCTTCCTGTTGAGGTCGCGATGACTGTGGTTGGCTAGAGTCGAAGATCTGGAGATAAAATTGAATCGATCTTTTTATTTATCGCATCGGTGGAAAATATAAATTTATTGTGGTTGACCGCGCCGTCACTAGGAGTAGACTTTTTTGGCACATTAAGCACCGGGCTCGGTAGCTGCCAATCAATGGATCAGCTTCGTGACAGTTTCCGACATTGGACGAACCTTTTGCGCAGTTAGGGCTCTCGCTATCGTGTGCCGCTGTTTGTAACATTGGCGCAGCCACCATACATATCACTAATCTCACTTATACAACCTAGCAGGCATTGGCAATGTGGGTTTCTCCGCCAGGAAAGGGGAGCGAGTTGCTGTGAACTCACTACATGAAAGTCGCGGCTCGCACTTCCAGCGCCTCGCCGTGGAGGGTGATGCAGCGGAACGCATTGCATCGCTGAATTGGGGGGCAACTGCTTTGGACCCAATCGAGGACTGGCCGCGAAGTCTGTGCAGCGCGGTCGAGTGTTGCCTCTCATCGCGTCTTCCTGGCGCGGTTATTTGGGGAAGTGAACGTACCCTGATTTATAACGATGCTTTTCGCCTTGCCTGGGGTGATAGTGATTGGGAGCTTATCGGTCGGGATGCTGGGCAAGCTTGGGCCTCGATCTGGCCGGAGAGCCGCGAACTGTTGTCGCGAGCCGAAGCTAATGCGGCGCTCATCATCGATAATCAGCGACTATTCCTAAAAGATATCGCGGGCCATGTGGTAGAACGGTTTTTTACGTTCTCTTTCAGCCCCATTCGGGTGAATTCAGGTCGCGTCGGGGGCGTCAGCCTGGTGGCGTTTGAGTCTACCGGTCAGATATTGGCCGAACGCCGCTGGCAAATTTTGCACGACTGTGCCGCTGATTCGGCAGACACAAGCTCGGCGCAAGCCAGCTGCAAATGGATAGTCAACACACTCGCCGCTCACGACGCGGACATTCCCTTTATCTCACTGTATTTGATCGACCAGGACGGAGCCAACGCCACTCTGGCAAGTAGTACTTTGAAGGATAGCGCCAAACTCAAACCGAAGTCAGTTGATCTGTCGACAAGCTCAAGCACAGACTGGCCACTGGCCGAGGCGACCCGCAATCGCGATATAACGCGTGTGGACGATGTGTTGCAACGATTCGGTCCCGTTAGCAGCGGACCCTATCCGGAAGCCATACAGAGCGCCGTGGTACTGCCGATCATGATCGAAGGCGTGCAAACCCCATTTGCTCTGGCAGTTGTTGGCCTGAGTCCGCGCCGTCCCGCTGACGAAGGCAATTGCTCTTTTTACGTTTTGTTGCGCAATGCCATCACCCAGTTACTCACCCGCAGCTATGTTCGTACGGAAACAAATCGTTGTCAGGAGATGAATGCTGCCCTATTGCGTAGCGAGGAACGATATCGCGCAATTGTGGAAGGTCAAGCGGAAATGGTTTGTCGCTTCAGGCCCGACGGAACCATTCTTTTTGCCAATGGAGCCTATGCCCGCAGGCTTGGTACAACGCGGGAAGCGTTGGAGGGTCGCGACTTCTGGGATTTTGTGCAAGCGGAGGATCGCGACGCGGTGCGCGAGTTGTTAGCTCGGCTTCGGCCGGACCAACCGGAAGTGCACATCGAGAATCGGCTCGACTCCACCGAGGGTTACCGCTGGACCATGTGGACAAACCGCTGTTTGGCTTTCGACGATCAGGGCAGCCCGACCGAGATCCAATCGGTGGGCATGGACATCACCGACCGCAAGCAGGTCGAGCAGGCGCTGCGCGAAAGCGAACTGCAATTGCGGCTGGCGCTGCAAGGCGCTAACGCGGGCGCCTGGAGCAGGGATCTGATTACCGGCCAGACCTACTGGAGTCAAGAATACCTCTCGCTTTACGGTTATGGCACCAAGGCGCCGGTCCGCTTTAGAGACTGGCTTGCGAGTGTCCACCCCGACGACAGAGAGTGGGTCAAACAGAGTTTTTGGCGCCGGCCCGATTCGACTGAATCAGAGTATCAACAGGAATTCCGCATTATTCATCCACAGCGGGGCCTGCGCTGGATACTGGCCTTGGGTCGGGTCGAATGCGACAGCGACGGCAAGGCTGTGCGGGTGAGCGGAATCAATATCGATAACACCGAACGAAAAGCCGTGGAGCACGCATTGCGTGACAGCGAGGAACGCTTTCGCACGCTTGCCGATAACATGTCGCAGCTCGCCTGGATGGCGGACCCGAACGGTTGGATCTTTTGGTACAACCGCCGCTGGTATGATTACACCGGCACCACTCTGGACGAGATGCAGGGCTGGGGCTGGACCAAGGTACACAAGCCGGAAGAGGTGGATGGTATTGTGCGCAAGGCGCGCGAGTTTTGGAAAGCCGGCAAGGAATGGGAGCAAACTTTTCCAATGCGCGGCAAGGATGGCAGTTACCGCTGGTTCCTTACCCGCGTAACGCCAATCCACAATGAGGAGGGTTGCCTGGTCCGTTGGTTTGGTACCAACACCGACATCACCGAGCAGCGCGCCGCCGAACAGGCCTTGAAGGAAGCTGATCGGCGCAAGGACGAGTTTTTAGCCACCCTGGCCCACGAACTGAGAAATCCTCTCGCCCCGCTGCGCAATAGCCTGGAAGTCATGCGGTTGGCCAGTGAGGATCGAACCGCGGTAGCCGAGGCCCGCGCGATAATGGAGCGGCAGCTCGGCCACATGGTACACCTCATCAATGATCTGCTTGATCTAAGCCGTATTAGCCAGGGCAAAATCACTCTACGCAAAACGCGCGTTTCCCTGGAGAGCGTGGTTCAGCAAGCGGTTGAGACCTGTAAACCGCTGATGGAAGGCGCGTCCCACAAACTGAGTATTATTACCCCACCGGAAACATTCCATGTCAACGCCGATCCCGCCCGTCTGGCGCAGGTGTTTGCCAACCTGCTTAGCAATGCGGCCAAGTTTACCGGCGAGCATGGAAAGGTATGGTTGATTGTCGAAAGCACCGGCGATGAGCATATTGTTCGGGTGCGCGATGACGGCATCGGAATGTCAGCTGATTTGATTGGCAAGGTTTTCGATATGTTCACCCAGGGTGATCCCGTCGAGCATATTCAGGGTGGTTTGGGCATTGGCTTGTCCTTGGTTAAAGGTCTGGTTGAAATGCATGGTGGCAGCGTCGAGGCCCACAGCGAAGGGTCCAACAAGGGCAGTGAGTTTGTGGTCCGTTTGCCCGCGGCCGTGCCAGACAGCGCCGGTACCACGACCGAAGAAGCACCGAGTAGCAAAACCGCGTGGCGTCGCCGGGTCCTGGTGGTTGATGACAATCGGGATGCCGCTACCAGCATGGCCACCATGCTTGAATTAATGGGTAACGACATCAAAATCGCCCACGATGGGCAGGAGGCGGTGGAAACGGCAGCGGAATTCCGGCCCGAGCTTATTCTGCTGGATATCGGAATGCCGAGATTGAATGGCTACCAAGCCGCGCGCAAAATACGCCAACAGGATTGGGGGCGGGATGTGACCTTGGTGGCGCTAACGGGTTGGGGCCAGGCGGAGGATAGAAAGCGCTCCCGCGAAGCCGGCTTCGATCTTCATTTGGTGAAACCGGTTGACGTGGCGGACCTGCGCAAACTGTTGGAAGGACAATAATGGGTTTTGCTATATGTCATAAAACAGGTAGGCTTGGCGCATGTAATCAGCACACGGAACCGCCATGCCTCCAGCACCCGATCCCCATGCCATCGCCGTATTAATACTCGTTGTTATTGCTCTGGTGTTATTCACCCGCGACCGGATTCCTTTGGAAACGTCCAGTCTGCTGGTGTTGGCGGTGCTTGCCTTGGGTTTTGCATTGTTTCCCTACCAGCGCGGTGACCTGTCCCTGCAACCCGTGGATTTCTTTCACGGTTTCGGTCACGAGGCCTTAATCGCTGTTTGCGCATTGATGATTGCCGGGCAGGGCCTGGTGCGCACCGGATCGCTGGAACCGGTAGGTCGTGGTTTGGCGCGCCTGTGGTCCAAAAGTCCCTTGCTCTCGTTTTTATTGACCTTGCTAACCGGCGGCATGTTG
>JBBDIU010000153.1:0-11417 GCA_040880205.1 Cellvibrionaceae bacterium | reverse complement strand
CTTCAGCCGCCGCCTTGTGACTAGCGATTAGTGACTAGTGACTTAACTATAAAGATCAACTCAGATGGCCGACATGATCACCCGCTGTCCCGCCTGCGAAACCTCGTTTCGCATTACCGAAGCCCAGCTGAATACAGCCAAGGGGGCAGTGCGCTGCGGGTCCTGTCTACAAATTTTCCGGGCCGCGGACAATCTTGTGCCACCCCGTGGCGAGGCCGCACGCGCTAAGCCGACGGCGCCGCCGCGTCCGGATATGCCCAAATTCGAATACACGAAGCCAGTAGGTTCGTCGCCCACGGCCACCACGACGCCCCCCGCCAGCAGCAAAAAGCCAGCGGCAGCTGGCGGCACCCGCCCCGCGGCAGCGAAAAAGGCCGAGGCCGCGCAATCGGCCACCCGACCTGGAGACAAGCAAACGGCCTGGCAGTACGGGGAAGACGACAATTGGCAATTCGATAAGGATGCCAAGGAATTCGGCGACAATGCGGGCCAGGAAAACATGCTGCGCTTCGACCAAAGTGCCATTGATGCCGCCGATGACGAGACGCCCGAGGACGTGTTCGCGGATGACGACCTGTTGATCAGCGACGAGATGGCCTTGGCGGACGACGAGGAAACACCCCCAAAAAGCGCCTACGGCGACGATCTGAGCGAAGGCTTTCTCGACCTCGATAGCTGGAAGCCCGCGGAAAAGTCGCTGTTCGACCGCGGACCCAAAGCGGCCAGGAAAGATGATGATGACGATCACGAGCCAGATGAATCCTGGGCCGTTAGCCTGCTCGAAGACGATGACGACGAATCAGTATCCTTTGCGCCTCCCAAGGCCAAACCACCCGCCCGGGCTCCAGAATCCAAACCGATCCGCAACCCACTGGCGGATCTGGAAATCGAAGAGCCCGACGATGACGACGACGAATACGACAACTATTCACGCGCTACCACCGGCAGCTTCAGCGCCCTGGACGATGATGACATAGAGGAATCCCATGGCGCACCGCTGACTCAGCCAGGCTTCGACGGGGCAACAGAACCCAACCAAGCCGCCTTTGAGAACTATCGCGATGAAGAGGACGACTACTTCGCCGACGGTGATCGCAGCGAACTGCTGAGCCGCATTGAACCCGCACCGGTTGAATTCGCCTTCTACCAGGGCCGTCCCTGGCGGAAACGCCTGCTGTGGGGCGGATTGGTCAGCCCTGGTCTGCTTCTGCTGGTCGGCCAGGTGGCCTGGTTGCAGTTTGATACCTTGAGCCGCAAGCAGCCCTACCGTGATATCTACGCGGCTTTGTGCCCGATGCTCGGCTGCCAGGTGCCTTCCCTGGCGGCTCCCAACTTGATTCGCACCTCAAATCTGGTGGTGCGCTCCCACCCGCGCGCCCAGGGCGCGCTCATGGTGGATACGATTCTGCTCAACACCGCCGCCTTTCAGCAGCCTTTCCCGGACTTGGTGCTGAGTTTTAGCAATGTTCGTGGCGAGACGCTCGCCGCCCGGCGCTTCACGCCCCGCGAATACCTGGCGGGCGAACTGGCCGGGCGAACCGAAATGCCCAGCAACCAACCGGTGCACCTGTCCTTGGAAATCCTAGACCCCGGGCCGGACGCCGTAAGCTACAGCGCTTACATTCCCGACTGAGCCGCCTTGATTGCGCGCAACACGCAGTCCAAAGGCGCGCGGGTGCCGCCTAGTTACCACAAGCAAAACCTTTCCGCCCCAGCTAAAGGCCCTTAGCCCAACGCCCGAGCCAAGGACACAGCATCTGGAATCCGCCTAAAAATTCGTCGAATCGTGCAAAATCCACTTTCCCCGGCGGGCGATCTACCGGTATGATAGGCAGCCTTTTTCGGCACTCAACCCTGTGACCTTCTCGCACCACACAACACGACTTGTCTATTCACATTGTGCGTTGTGGAAAACTGTGTTGCAGGGCCCCTTGGGGTAGTCTCGTGTTTTACATCGGTCCTTTCAGGATTGACAGCCAGATACTCCTTGCGCCGATGGCAGGGGTGTCCGATGTGCCGTTTCGCAGTATCTGCCGGGCGATGGGGGCGGGTTTAACCACATCAGAGATGCTTACCGCCGATACCCGGCTGTGGCAAAGCCGCAAATCCAGATTGCGTTTGCGGCAGGAAGCTTCCACAAGTCGAGTGGCCGGCGCTTGCGCGACGAGGTTTTCGCGTCGGTTCGTACCGCGCAGCGTTCAAATCGCCGGGAGTGATGCGTCCACCATGGCAGATGCCGCCAGAGCCGCCGCCGACCACGGCGCCCAGCTGATTGACATCAATATGGGCTGCCCGGCGAAAAAGGTTTGCAACAAAGCGGCCGGTTCAGCGCTATTGCGCGACGAGGTCTTGGTCAGCGACATATTGCATGCGGTTGTCGCGGCTGTCGACGTCCCGGTAACGCTGAAAATTCGCACCGGTTGGTGTCCGGCAAGCCGCAATGGAACGAGAATCGCCAAGATTGCCGAACAAGCCGGCATTAAGGCCCTGGCAGTACACGGCCGCACTCGCGCCTGCCGCTTTACCGGCGACGCGGAGTACGAGACCATCGCCGCCATTGTCCGCAGTGTGCGAATACCGGTAATCGCCAATGGCGATATCGACACGCCGCATAAAGCAGCTCGCGTATTGAAAAGGACAGGTGCTCAAGCAGTAATGATCGGCCGGGCCGTTCAAGGGCGACCTTGGCTTATTAGAGAGATTGACCACTACTTAAAAAATCACCGCATTATGCCGCCCCCTTCGCTGGCGGTCGTGGCAAACACAGCAGGTGAGCACTTGAGCGCCTTGTACGAATTTTACGGCGATTATTTAGGTGTCCGTATCGCTCGAAAACACGTGAAGTGGTATATACACGGACTCGTTGAACAGTTCCGCACCGCGGACTCCGATTCACGAAACAATGACAGCTCGAAACAAATCACCGACCAGGCAAAACGAATCACCGAGCAGGCAAAAGAGTACCTCAAAGTATTTAACACAATTAATTCACCCGACCGACAGCATGCCTACGTTCAGCAGGTTTTTGAACGGCTAATAACTAGAGAGGATATCGCAGCATGAACTCAGCAGACTCGCTACTTGCAGAAACACCCATGGAAGTCCCTTCCTCCAACGTCACGCCATTTTCAACCATTAGCCAGAATCAGTCGCTGCGCGATTGCGTCGAGCAATCCATGGACAACTACTTCAAGCACCTGGACGGCCAATCGGTAACCGACGTTTACGAAATGGTGCTGGCCGAAGTCGAAGCACCCATGCTTGAAATCGTCATGAAACATACCCGTCACAACCAAACCAAGGCCGCCCAGGTTTTGGGCCTTAACCGCGGTACTCTGCGCAAAAAATTAAAGCAATACGGCCTGCTGTAAGTATCGAGTCTGGCTACACCGCAATACACTTTTTAATATTAACCCGGCGGCAGTTTATGCCGGGTTAATATCGGCATATGGATGTGCCGTCATTGGCGACAGCCAATGCGAGCCCTTAAAATCCAGCAGTTTCGCATAACTGCGCCACATTTTAAGGGTGACATCCAAATAGATCAGGACGATCTATTTGGATGCCGGGTTAATAGCACCAGGACCAGCGCAGTAACAGTCATTTTTCACTGTTACTGCCGCCCCTCGTCGCAAAATCAAGCTTTGCTGACCTCTTACGTTAGCGTTACCAGTCAATTGGAAAGGTGCCCATGACAACTTCGAGCGGTCTCGTCAAAATCCGCCGCGCACTGATCAGTGTTTCCGACAAATCCCAGCTCATCGAATTCGCCCAAGTCTTGCAGAAACACGGCGTGGAAATACTCTCCACCGGCGGTACCTACAAACAGCTCAAAGACAACAATATTGCCGCCATTGAGGTGGCCGACCACACCGGCCACCCGGAGATGATGGACGGGCGGGTCAAGACCCTGCATCCCAAGGTCCACGGCGGCATTCTGGGCCGGCGCGGGATTGACGACGGGATAATGGCCCAACACGGCATCGATCCCATCGACATGGTGGTGGTAAACCTCTATCCCTTGGAAAAAACCGTGGCCAATCCCGCCTGTAGTCTGGAAGACGCCATTGAGAATATCGATATCGGTGGCCCAACCATGGTGCGAGCCGCGGCCAAGAACCATAAAGATGTGGCCATAGTGGTCAATCCCGCCAACTACGGCGACCTCATTGCAAGCCTGGACGCCAACGATGGCTGCCTGTCCATGGAACAGCGTTTTGATCTGGCCGTTCAGGCCTATGAACACACTGCCGCCTACGACGGCGCCATTGCAAACTACCTGGGACGTCTTGCCCCGGGTGGCGACGACACCTTTCCCCGCACTTACAACCTGCAATTCAAAAAAGCCCAGGCCTTGCGCTACGGCGAAAACCCGCATCAACGATCCGCGTTTTACATAGAGAACGAGAGCAAAGTGACGGAAGCCTCCGTTGCCACTGCCAAACAATTGCACGGCAAAGCGCTGTCCTATAACAACATAGCGGACACCGACGCCGCGCTGGAAACGGTCAAGCAGTTTGAGCAACCCTGCTGCGTCATCGTCAAACATGCCAATCCCTGCGGTGTTGCCGTTGCGGACACCATTCGGGAGGCATACGAACTGGCGTTCGCCACCGACCCGGAATCCGCCTTTGGCGGCATTCTCGCCTTCAACCGTGAATTCGACCAGGCCACCGCCCAAGCCATTTCCGAGCGCCAGCATTTTGTGGAGGTGATTATTGCACCCAGCGTCAATGACGAAGCGCTGAACATTACCGCGCAAAAGAAAAACGTGCGCGTACTTAGCTGTGGCCGATGGCAAGACACCGGCGCCGCTTTTGATTACAAACGCGTTAATGGCGGCCTGCTGGTACAGGACCGCGACTTGGGTATGGTCAAGCCATCGGATCTCAAAGTCGTCACCCGACGAAAGCCGGACCAAGCCGAAATTGCCGACTTGTTGTTTGCCTGGAAGGTTGCCAAATTTGTAAAGTCCAACGCCATTGTCTACGCCAAGCATCTACAGACGATTGGCGTCGGCGCCGGCCAAATGAGCCGGGTCAACTCCGCACGTATTGCAGCCATCAAGGCGGAACACGCCGGCTTGGAAGTCACAGGCGCGGTCATGGCTTCCGACGCCTTCTTTCCCTTCCGGGACGGCATCGACAATGCCGCGAAAGTGGGTATCAGCTGCGTCATTCAGCCGGGCGGTTCGATGCGCGACGAGGAAGTGATTGCGGCCGCCGACGAACATAATATGGCGATGGTATTTACCGGCATGCGCCACTTCCGTCATTGATGATTGATCGGGCGTTTCGGGATTATTTATGATGGACATAATGCAATGGACATAATGATAGTCGGGGGTGGCGGACGTGAACACGCGCTGGCCTGGAAGTGCGCCCAAAGTAATCGGGTCGACAAAGTATACGTGGCTCCCGGCAACGCCGGTACCGCCCTCGACAATAAACTGCACAATGTCGACATCGATGTTATGGATTTTGCAGCATTGGCCGAATTCGCCACTGCCAATCGCATCGGCCTGACCATTGTCGGACCGGAAGCGCCCCTGGTGGCTGGCATTTGCGATTACTTCCGTGCGCACAACCTGCCCTGCTTCGGCCCCAGCAAAAACGCCGCGCAACTGGAAGGCTCCAAGGCATTCACCAAGGATTTCCTGGCTCGTCACAATATTCCCACCGCTGCCTACCAAAGTTTTACCGACCCCTCGGCGGCGCTAGCCTACATTGATGAAAAAGGTGCGCCTATTGTGGTCAAGGCCGATGGTCTCGCGGCGGGCAAGGGCGTGATCGTCGCCGAGACAGTGGCCGACGCGAAAGATGCCGTGGAAGATATGCTGTCCGGTAACGCGTTTGGAGAAGCAGGTTGTCGTGTAGTAATCGAGGAATTTCTGCGCGGCGAGGAAGCCAGCTTTATTGTCGTGGCGGACGGTGAAAACATTTTGCCCATGGCCACCAGTCAGGACCATAAACGCATCGGCAACAACGACACCGGCCTAAACACCGGCGGTATGGGTGCTTATTCACCCGCGCCGGTGGTAAGTGATGAAGTCTACGACCGGGTGATGAACGAAGTTATCCTACCCACCGTCAAAGGCATGCAGGCGGAAGGCAATCCCTTCACGGGCTTTTTGTACGCCGGCTTGATGATTTCCCCCGATGGCGCCCCCAAGGTCATCGAATACAATTGTCGACTCGGCGATCCGGAAACGCAGGTTATATTGATGCGTTTGCGCTCGGACCTGGTGGAAATCTGCGAAGCGGCGGTCAACGGAGAACTGGATGAAATGACATCCGATTGGGACCCGCGCCCGGCAGTCGGCGTTGTGTT
Source organism: Cellvibrionaceae bacterium (assembly GCA_040880205.1). Classification (GTDB taxonomy): domain Bacteria; phylum Pseudomonadota; class Gammaproteobacteria; order Pseudomonadales; family Cellvibrionaceae; genus WACF01. Next base: position 5,087 of record JBBDIU010000153.1, on the reverse strand, counting down.
GGCGGCAGGAGGCTACCCCGGCGATTACGCCAAAGGCGACCTGATTACTGGTTTGCCAGAGCGAGAAATTTCCGGCGAAAAAGTGTTTCACGCCGGGACCCGCCAAACCGAGCGCGGCATTGTCACCAACGGCGGTCGCGTACTCTGCGCCACGGCACTTGCAGCCACGATCACCGAAGCACAACAACGCGCGTATCGGCTGGCGAACAAAATCAGTTGGAAGAACGCCTGCAAGCGCGACGATATTGCGCACCGGGCTATCGCCCGGGAATCCTGAACACTTGTCCCAAGCCCTTAATCCCTCAGGTCAGGCAGAGCAACCAGCCCCCCAGCAAAGCCGGGGTTTTTCATTCTGTGAGCCGCTCAAAGCGGCGTTAACGGCGAGTCACTCGCCACTTCCCTGTGGCTCGCCTTGCAGGCAGCTCCGCTGTGCAAATCGGCTTTCCTGCCGATTTGTCACAGCAGTAAATACCGGACTTCTGGCCTGGCACACACCTTCAATCCTCGACGATTCTAGCTGCATCCTACTCCAGCAATTGTCAAACTCTGCCCGGAATCTTGCAACTCCAGACGCCGTGCACGAATCTGTTCGGCATATTCCTTGCGTTGTCATCAACATCCCATTTGTTTAACGCGAGGATTAACATATGACACATCAGCTTTGTTTTCTCGCACCCGATATCGACAAGGCAAAAATGATTATTGCCGACTTGCGCGAAGCGGGTTATCCCGATGAAAAGCTCAATGTGGTCGCCAACCACAGTGTTCCGCTGGAGGACGTACCCGAAGCCGATCTGCGTCACGGTTCCGATCTGGTCAACGCGGCGAAACGGGGAGCCGCAACCGGCGGCTCCGTCGGAGCCCTGGCCGGATTGTTATTTGTGGCATTTCCGCCCGCCGGCTTGGCGCTGGGCGGCGGCGCAATTATCGGCGGCGCGGTCGCCGGGGCCGGCTTCGGTGTTTGGGCGAGCACCCTGGTTGGTGTCAGCATTCCCAACACAAAGATCGAGGAATATCAGGAAGCCATTGACCAGGGTCAGGTATTGATCATCGTGGATACCATCAATCACCAAGAAGCGGAACGCGTGCAGGACATCGTTCGTCGGCACCACCCGGAAGCAGTGATCCGCACCAGCGAAATAAAGTAATAACGAATCCAAACCAGTGCCCTCATCCCGTTTGGCACTACGCACAGCATTTCGAAACCGCATAAATACGTCCCTGTAGCTCCCTCGCTTGACCGCCATGGACGGCGGAAATGCACGCTTTGCAGGAGCAAAAGCACGCCTTCCCTGAATCGAGGGTTTCACTCGTCACATCCCTGTGACTCGCCCTTCAGGCAGCTTCGCTGTGCAAATCGGCTTTCCTGCCGATTAGTCGAAATGCCGTGCGTAGTGCCAAACTCCACCGCGGCTTGCCCACCTTCGGTTATTTCTTTCTTGAGCTTGCCACCTAACGGGAAGACAGGAGTCCGGTGTTTGCTGATGTGACCGTCGACAACAGGGACGTTGGCGACGAGCCCCCAGGGACGGGTTCACGGCGAGTCACTCGCCACTTCCCTGTGGCTCGCCCTGCGGGCAGTTCCGCTGTGCAAATCGGCTTTCCTGCCGATTTGTCACAGCAGTAAATACCGGACTTCTGGCCCGGCACACAAGTCCGCCCTCACCAGACCGTAACTTAACCTACTCCGCAACTGTCAAACTTTGAATGCCTCCCCAGCAAAGCTCGGGAGGTCTCCCGTATTTACTAGTGCCTAACCGGCACTCACCGCGCGTTCCCGCGCCCAATTGCGCAAGGCGCTTATCTTTTCCGCCATGACCACGGACAGCGGTGAGGTGTTGCGAATTTCATCGACAATATGTTGCTCGCTGACATCGGTTTTGCGGGCCGCGGCACTGTAGATGGCAGCAACGATCGCCTGCTCAATTTCCGCACCGGAAAACCCTTCGGCCTGATCCGCCAACAAATCCAAATCAAAGTTCTGTGCGGCCAGATCGCGCTTGTTGAGATGAATGGAAAAAATCTCGGCACGGGTTGGCTTATCGGGCAAATCCACAAAGAAAATTTCATCCAAGCGACCCTTGCGGACCAATTCGGGAGGCAGGGCGGTGATATCGTTACTGGTGGCCACCATGAACACCCGCGCCTTGCGCTCCGCCATCCAGGTCAGCAAGCTGCCCAATACGCGCTTCGATGTACCACTATCGTGTTGGTCGGAAGACAAGCCCTTTTCGATTTCGTCCAGCCACAAGACGCACGGGGCCATGAGCTCCGCCAACTTGAGCGCTTCGCGCAAGTTGCGTTCGGTTTCGCCGAAGAATTTGTTGTACAGGGCCGCAAAGTCCAAGCGCAATAACGGTAGTCCCCACAGACCGGCGATACTTTTAGCCGCCAAACTCTTGCCCCCGCCCTGCACACCGGTCAGCATTATGCCCTTGGGCACGTCCTTGAAATCTGCGGCGCTGTCACAAAAAATATCGTGGCGTTCGTTGAGCCATGTTTTCAAGCGATTGAGCCCGCCGACGTTGGAAAATTTTGCGGTGTTGTATTCAAAACTGAGCACGCCCTCCATATCCATCAATTCAAATTTTGCCTTGTTCACCGCCGGAATATCATCTTCCGTAATAGCTCCATCGTCGATAATCGCCCCGCGCGCCAGGCGGCGAACCTCCGAATGGCTCAGGCCTTTTAAATTGGCAACCAATTTCCTCAAGGTGTCCGAGTCCGTCTTGACCCGCTCACCGGGCTTCCCTTCAGCCCATTGCTTGGCCTCCTCGCGGATAATAGCCGTAATTTCCTCATCGCTGGGCAAGGCCAGTTGCAACACGGCACTGTAGCGGGATATCTCGGAGGGAAGGGAAAACTGGTGGCTCAGAAAAACCAAGGTGTTGGGCACGCTGTAATGAAGTTGGGCAATATCCTTGATCAGACGCAGACGCCGCGGCTCGCCCTCAAGGTAATGATGAAAATCGCAGAGCACGTAAATGCCCGGTGTCACTGTCTGCTTGATGTGCTCGAGGATTTCCTTGGGATCCGTATAATCGGCAACGGCCACTACCTGCGGCCCGAAACTCAATCGAGCCAAGCCGTCGGTAACCGACCAACGGAAAATACCTTTCTTGCGCTGGTTGGCCACGCGCAGCAGCAGATCCAGTGCGCGCTTTTCATCATAGGTTTCGATAACGATGAGCGGCACGCGGGAATCGAGCAGCAGCCCCATGTCATGTGAATCTTTCATCTTATTGTTCCCAGCTTTTTATTGTTCCCGGCGTTTCAAAATTGCTTACGCGGACTTTTGCAGCCAAACTTCCAAGCCCTGTGAATTTAGGGCCATATCCGTGGCCAGCAGTTCTCGCTGCCTGGTCTCCGGCAAAGGAGAACCGTGCGCACGCAATGCCTGCAAAGTGTAGTCGAGCAGGGCCTCAGCGATTTTGTTTTGCCGCTGGCTTCCATCATTTTTATGACGCAACGCAATTTTTACGTAGTCGTCAATCTGCTGCTTGAGTTGTTCGGCGTGGGAGTTGGTCGCGGCAACCATACCGTAATGCGTCAGGAAAAACCGTTCCGGTTCGAAGCCAAGCAGGCGATCAATGGAAAGCTTCAATGCGTCCGGATCGAATTGTACCGGCGTGGTCGAAGGTAGCACGAAGGAATCGTGCCCCGCACAGAGTTCGGCATAGACAATTCCCAGGGTATCGCCAGTAAATATACCGCGACTGAGTTCATCGTAAACGCAGAAGTGGTGTTTGGCATGGCCCGGCGTGTCGATAAACCGTAAGGTCCGGTCGGCAAGGGCGAGGCTGAAATTATCTTCGGCTATCACCATGCGCTCGTCGGGAATCGGCTGGAGTTCCCCGTATTGCCGGTGGAATTCCTCCTCCCCGTAAACAGCAATGGTGCCGGCTTGGAGCTTGCTCGGATCGGCCATGTGCCGCGCACCGCGCGGATGGACAATGAGTTTGGCACGGGGCAGCGCCGCCATCAAACCGCCCGCGCCGCCCGCGTGATCCAGGTGGACGTGAGTGACAATCACGTAGTCTACATCGGCAGGTTGGTAACCCCGCTCGCCAATCAAAGTGAGTACACGCGGCACCGTTTGGCCGGTGCCTGTTTCAATCACCGCCAAGCGACCTTTGTGTTCCATTAAATAGCAGGCCGCCAAACCGGGCCGGCCCAAACCGGTATCAATTCGGGTAATACCAAATCCTAGATCCTGGTAGACGGGAAATTCCATACGACTATCTGCCTTTTCACTGGATGCCGGATCACCGACACTGGGTAAGCGCTGCATTTTCCCTTAGAATAGCACTATGAGTAAAATCCCCGCCCAAACCCAACCATTACGCCAACTGAGCTGGATCGACCGCATGCTCATACGGGGCGACCACGCCTTGCGCACGGTGGCCGGCACTCAAAGTACAGCCTTGCGCCCCTCTCCGGCCCAACCGGTGGAAGACGCAACGCTCGAAGACGGCGAACGACGCCATGCCGCCGGCTTGATGCGGGTCAATCACAGCGGCGAAGTCTGCGCCCAAGCACTGTATCAGGGGCAATCGATGACAGCCGCCCTGCCCGGGGTGCGCGCGGAAATGGAATTAGCGGCGCAGGAGGAAGTGGACCACTTGCTGTGGTGTGAAGAACGGCTGGCGCAATTGCACAGTGGGCCAAGTATTCTCAATCCCCTGTGGTACGGTCTTTCATTCGGCCTGGGCGCCGGCGCCGGTTTGATTAGCGACAAAATCAGCCTGGGTTTCGTGGCCGCAACCGAAGATCAGGTGTGCTACCACCTGGAGGGCCATCTGCGCAGCCTGCCCACGGCCGATGGAAAGAGCCGCGCCATCGTAGAACAAATGCTAATCGACGAACGCAAACACGGCCATAATGCCTTACAGGCAGGCGGCACGGAATTCCCCACCGTGATTAAGCTGATGATGACGGGGATTTCGAAGGTGATGACTACGATTAGTTATCGGTTGTAGTACGTGTGTTTTTGGATTTGTTGAGCTGGCGTTGGTTTCGGGTGCTGTGCGGGCAGCCCGTTTGGTGTCCGGTTCAGTGTTTCGAAAACGCGGTGAATACATCCCTGT
>JBBDIU010000152.1:0-11499 GCA_040880205.1 Cellvibrionaceae bacterium | reverse complement strand
CCGACACTTTGTCAGTCGCGAGCCCGCTCACAAGGCGGCGCCATCAACTTGGCATCTGGTGAAATATCCGGGCTAACCGCTAATCTGTTTCTCTTTGATTTCATCGAGCGTCTTGCAGTCGACGCACAAGGTGGCCGTGGGGCGCGCTTCCAGGCGGCGTATCCCGATTTCCACGCCACAGGCCGTGCAGAAGCCATAGTCGTCGTTGTCGATCAACTCAATGGTGCTGTCGATTTTCTTGATAAGTTTTCGTTCCCGATCACGGGTGCGCAATTCCAGGCTAAAGGCCTCTTCCTGGCTGGCCCGGTCGGCGGGGTCCGGTGGATTCGATGCTTCGTCTTTCATGTGACTCATGGTGCGATCCACTTCTTCCATGAGTTCTCTTTTCCAGGCGAGCAGCAAGCCGCGAAAATGTTCGCGTTGCTTTTCATTCATGTATTCCTCGCCCTTTTTTTCCTTATAGGGCGTAAAACCATGCATGCTGAAGTTTTCAACTTTACTCGGTGCGGATTTGGGCATCGGGAAGGCCTCTTTCTCGACACAAAACTGGGTTACGGGGCCCGCGTAGCGGGGGGCCTCGGTTTTAGAACCGTGCAACCTACCAGAACTCCCCGCAGCGCGCCAGCGATTTTTCACTGCCAAACGGACTGGCGCGACGAATTCAAAAATCTTCCACAGCCTGTAAAATTAGCGCGCGCCAGATCGAAGACGTGGTGGTTCAGCCGCTACCACCCACGCGGGACCCCGACCGACCCGGTACCGGTAAGCAGGCTTGGCATAATGTTGGTCAATAAGCGCGGATTATTGCAGTGTAATTGGGACAAGGCATGACTATATGACAGCGCCCGGAAGACCATTTCTAAAGGCCACCTTTCTCCGACGGTATAAGCGCTTTCTGGCTGACGTACAGCTGGCGGATGGTAGCGTCGAGACAGTGCATTGCCCCAACACTGGGGCTATGACCAATTGCCTGGTCCCCAATAGCCCCTGTTGGATTTCCGAGTCCCTCAACCCCAAACGCAAATACCGCCACACCTGGGAGATTGCCACCGCCACTGGACGCAAAAAGGCGGGAATCAACACTGCCCGGGCCAACAGTCTCGTCGCTCAAGCCATCCGGAAAGGTTTGGTCAAACAGCTCACAGGGTACCGCGGATTGGCTAGCGAAGTTCGCTACGGCCAGGAACGCAGTCGAATCGATCTGTTGTTAACGGAACATCCGCGCCGGCCCAACCAGGCTTGCTACGTCGAAGTAAAGAACGTGACCTACGGGCTTGGCGATGGGCAAGGTCTGTTTCCCGACGCCGTGAGCGAACGCGGGTGCCGGCATTTGCGCGAACTCATGTTGATGGTGGAGGAAGGGCAGCGCGCGGTTTTATTTTTTTGCGTGCAGCATTCAGGCATTCAATGGGTGGAGCCCGCCGATAAAATTGATCCGCTTTATGGTGCAACCTTGCGCGACGCGGTGGCCAAGGGGGTGGAGGTGTTGGCCTATCGGGCGAAATTGTCGTCCCGGGAGATTGTATTGGAAAAGGAAATTCCGTTTCTGTGTTGATTAAAAAGGATCGTTAGCTGGGTTCCTCTCCTTCGTGCAAACCTTTCCAGTCGATATAAATTTGTCCCTCTGTCTCGCGACACTCGACTGCGCGCAAATGTTGACCCGGGCAGGGACCGGCGACGCAGCGGCCGGTGTCAATACGAAACAAGGCACCGTGACTGGTGCATTGAATCAGTTCCCGATCCAGGTCGAGAAACTGATCGGGCAGCCAATTCAGGGGCAGGCCGGCATGCGGGCAACGGTTGTGGTAAACAAAGACTTGCCCACGTTTTTTTACGGCGAATAGCTGTAGGCCGTCGACGGTAAATCCCTTGCTGCCATTGTCGGGAATGTCCTCGCTGCCACATAGTGGGATGGTTGCAGGCATGTACAACTGTAGATCCAGTAGTTATTTTTGTAGGTCCAGTACTTGTCGATTCAACTGGTTAATTTTTTCCGCCATTTCTTCCACCAAGCTTAGACAAACCTGTGGTTGGTGGGCAACCAGATCCAGGAATTCGTCTTTGCGCACCGCCAGCACACTGCAGTTGTCGGTCGCCTTTACGGTTGCGTTGCGAGGCTGGCCGGTGAAAACGGCCATGGCCCCGAAAATTTCCTCCGCGTGGATTTCACCGACTTTCACAGTGTCGCGGATCGCGTCAGCTTTACCTTCCAACATGGTATAAACACATTCGGCTTCCTCACCCTGCTGGATAATGGTATCCCCTTCATCAAATTGTAAAAAGCCGGTGGCGGGTTTAAATTGATTGGGAATTTCCTGGGCGAGGCACTCGCGGAAAAAACTGTACAGAGAAATTAAATAGTAAGTCCAGTGTCTTTGCAGTGCGTCAGAGCTATGCACATGTCGCATCAATGCATCGAGCTGATAGGGGATAACTTCCACAGGACCATCGCTATGCAGCGGACCTTCAGGCAATTGCATGGAGCGGGACAGGCCGACCAGGTCCCCAGCTTCGGCGATGTACACCAGTTTGCGATTGTGCAGAGAGTGTAGCTGGCCCGACTTGATCAGGAATAGGCGGGTAGGTGGTTGACTGGCCAGCAAGTCCGATGTGTTCTCCAGTCGGATACCGTCCCCGTCCGCTGACAATCCGTGCAGGAACTTGTCGGTGAGGCCTCTCAGTTGGTGGCTTATAGTTGTGACGTAAGTCTCTTGTTTGTCCGGCAGGTGCATAGGCGGGTTCCGGTGGTGCACATTTTTACCGGCCAATACTAGCGGCAACTTCGGTGTTGGGTAAGCATGATCCGATACCCGGTTATAGTCGCGGGCTTTACGGTTGGTCTATTGACGACAGATGGCGGATACAATAGCGCCGCCACCGATCTTTCGGACGTCGTAAATTTCAGAATAGAATGCGAGCCGCTGTGTTATGCTTCTTCGGTCGTTTGCTCGGCTTCACGCACTAGGCGCGCCTTTATCTCCGGGTCCAGATTTTTCCAATGGATATCCAGCAAAGCACCCTCCATTGCGTAAAGCATCACCTTGGAGACGTTTATCCCGCGGTTTTTTATTCTCCGATAAACTTCAACAGCGCCTACTTGCTTCAAGTCATCGTAGCTGCTGATGCCTACCGCGCGAAGGATGTTCACTGAGGCTACCCCCAGATTTTTTAGTTGAAGTAAATCACTATCGTAGTCAGCCAAAACTTCGAGTCCCCAAATAATAGGAACCCCCACAACTAAAATCGCCCACGTAGTCGTGCGCACCGGGGGTCCAGGATTTTACTCAGAGGCTGTATATAGCCGTCGGTTATAATACATGTTTGTTTAGCTACTGCAATTCGTTTTAGTAATTTTTTTCACTTTCACACGCTTTGCTTCGCGGTTTTTTTGAGTAAATGAAAAAACAGGATCCTATCGGGTAGACTTGTGGCCATTCTTGAGTACTTTGGTAACAGGAATCACTGAATTGCACGCGCGGTAAAGCTGAAAAGAGATGACCGCTGGTTCTATGTCCGTGCCGGGTGGAACACCTCGGGACCAAACTTTGAGAATTCAATTGTCGGGGAGGGTAATGCAGGACCTTAAAGTGTTGACGGGCCAGACCGAGAGTCATTTGGTCGAGGTTGCCGAACTGGGCTGCAGGCTGCACGCCCAGGTTGTGGGACCGTTTAAGCAGTTGCGGGCTGCGGCCCGGATAGCGGGCTTTGATCTTGCTGTCGCCAGCAGTTTTCGAGACTTCAGCCGCCAACAAGCAATCTGGGACGATAAGTTGGCAGGGCGGCGGCCGGTGCTGGACGACCACGGTGTACCGGTAGCGCTGGAGCGGCTCGACGATTGGGGCAAAGTGCAGGCGGTTATGCGCTGGTCAGCTTTGCCCGGGGCTTCACGTCACCATTGGGGGACGGACTTGGATATTTTCGACCGCAACGGCCTGGGTCCCGATCACCCCCATGTGGAACTGACGGCTGCGGAATGGCAGCCGGGCGGGCCGTTTTATGAATTCCACGGCTGGCTGGGCGAAGCCATGGCCCGGGGCCAGGCATGTGGCTTCGTCCGACCCTATTCGGTGGATCGCGGGGGCATCGCCTGTGAACCCTGGCATATCAGCTACGAACCCGTGGCCGCCGACTTCCAGCGGACGCTGAGCGCGGCTGTGTTGCGTGAGGTAATTAGCCAGGCCGACATAGCCTTGCGCGACACGGTTCTAAGTCACCTGGACGAAATCCACCGACGATTTATCAGCGTATCTTAAAAATCTCGGCCGCGCCGAGCAATATGCCATCCAAGCAGCTTCGGCCAGTAGATTCGCATCCGTACCGCACCTTCCTTTCGATTAATCCGCTTGGAACGTTTCTTAGGGTCCTTCCCTGCGATTTGGGATTACCATCACCTGGCATCCACTGTCCCTCGCGAGCGCAAACTTGTGTTAGGCGCTTTGCCGCTGCTAATCTATGCTTATAATATATCTTGCTCATTATAATCGCGCGCCTCTAGAGGTACACAGCTGTGAAGTTATATGAAGAACCTGGCCTGGGCTTTTTGATTCTGGATGTGGCGCGCATGCTACGGCGCAGTTTCCAAAAGCGCATGGTCGGCAGCGAATTGACCCTGGCGCAGTCTCGCGCCCTGGTTTACGTGGCGAGAAATCCCGGAATCCGCCAGGTGGATCTGGCGGATAGACTCGAAGTGCAACCCATTACGCTCGCCCGTTTGATCGACCAACTGGAAGCGAGCGGCTTGGCGGAGCGACGGCCCGATCCCACTGATCGCCGTGCCTACCAGCTGCACATAACACCCAAGGCCGTTCGTTACCTGGACGATATCGAGCGGGTAATCCTGGCGATTCGCCAAAATGCTTTTGCGGGAATCAGCGAACCGGAAATAGCGACGCTATTTGCGACTCTGGAAAAAGTTAACAATAACCTGGCGGGTCAGCAGCGGATAGGTCATGACTGAACATTCCGACACACGGCGCCAGCTTAGGCGCTTCATTTTGTTGGTATTGGCACCGGCTGCGTTTCTGGTGATCAGTCTGTTCCTTTACATGAAGAGCGGTCGTTTCGTAGAGACCGACAATGCTTATGTAAAGGCTGATGTCATTCCCATCAGCGCGGAAGTGTCTGGGGTGGTCAAGGAGGTTCTGGTCAGTGCCAATGAGTCGGTCGCGGCGGACCAGTTGCTGTTTGTACTGGATCGCCAGCCTTATCAGGTGGCGGTGAATAAAGCCGCGGCAAAGTTGGCCCAAGTGCGGGCTGAACTGGACGCCCTGCAAACCAGTTATCGTGAGATGGAAGCGCGGATCGAGTTGGCGCAAAGTAATCATGGTTTTGCCCGAAGGGAGCTGGAACGCCAGGAAGACTTGAAAGGAAGGAATTTTACCTCCGCCTCCACCATCGACGACCTGGAACACAAGGTGGACGTGTCGCGCCAGGAACTGCGGGTGCTTAGCTTGGATTTGCAGCAGATTGCCGCCTCCTTGGGCGGCAACGCCGAGCGGCCATTGGAAAAACATCCCGCCTACCTGAGTGCCCTGGCCGACGTGGAGGAAGCCCGCTTGAACCTGCGCCGCGCCGAAGTGCGGGCGCCCTTGGAAGGCGTTGTGAGCCGCGCACCTTTGCGCGGCCAGTATGTTCACGCGGGCACCATGGTTACCTCGCTGGTTGCGAATGCCGCCGTTTGGGTGGAGGCCAACTTTACCGAGACAGACCTGACGCATATGCAAGTCGGGCAACAGGCGCGCGTGCGCATCGACACCTATCCGGATATCACCTGGGAGGGCAAGGTGGACAGCATCAGTCCGGCCACGGGTGCCGAGTTTTCCATCATCCCCGCCCAAAATGCCACTGGCAATTGGGTGAAAATTCCTCAGCGCGTACCGGTGCGCATCGGACTCAAAATGGGTTCCGACGCGCCGGAACTGCTTGTCGGCCTCAGCGCCATCGTCGAAGTTGATACCCAGCATCGCAGGCATTTGCTGGGTTTCTCGTTTTAGGGCCTCCGCGCCGTGACGCTCGCCTCCTTTCCCGCCGACAGTTTGGCTGCCAAAAAACGCCGGGGGCTTATAACCCTGTCGGTGATGGCAGCCACCATCATGCAGACCATCGACACCACTATCGCCAATGTCGCCCTGCCGGAAATGCAGGGCAGCATGGGGGTGTTTCAGGATCAAATTTCCTGGGTACTGACTTCCTATGTGCTGGCCGCGGCAATTTTTATTCCGCTTACCGGGTACCTGGTGGCCCGGATTGGGCGCAGGCGCCTGTTCCTTATTTCGGTGGTCGGTTTCACCCTGGCTTCCATGCTGTGTGGTGCCGCGCAGGACATTTATCAGCTTGTCCTGTTCCGTTTTGTGCAAGGTGTGTTCGGCGCACCCCTGGTGCCGCTGTCTCAGTCGGTAATGCTCGACACCTATCCACGGGAAAAGCACGGTTCCGCCATGGCCATGTGGGGCATGGGTGTCATGCTCGGCCCGATCATCGGCCCCACCCTGGGTGGCTACCTTACCGAATATTACAGTTGGCGTTGGGTGTTCTACGTTAACTTGCCCGTGGGCATGCTCACTTGGCTGGGCCTAACACTGTTTCTCAAGGAAACGCCCTTGAATAACGAGCGGCGTTTTGACCTGTTGGGTTTTGCCTTTCTGGCGGTGGCGATAGGCGCTTTCCAAATGATGCTGGACCGGGGCGAGTCCCTGAACTGGTTCGCCAGTGGCGAAATCGTTGTCGAAGCCATGGTGGCGGGGCTGTTCTTCTATCTGTTCATGGCCCACGTACTGACGACTCGAAATCCCTTTATCGAGCCGCGAATGTTTAATGATCGCAACTTCACCTGCGGCATGTTGCTCATGTTTGTTATTGGCATCATTCTTCTGGCGGTCCTAGCTCTGTTGCCTCCGTTCATGCAGACCTTAATGGGCTATCCCACTCTGGATGTGGGCATACTGCTGGCGCCACGCGGTGCGGGCACCATGTTGAGCATGATGATCATGGGGCGGATAGTGGGCAGAGTCGACCCGCGCATTCTGATGTTTGGTGGCCTGTTGCTGGTGACGCATTCACTGTGGGAGATGACTCGATTCACAGCCGAAGTAAGCAGTACCGCGATTGTGACATCTGGTTTCGTCCAGGGGCTTGGTCTGGGTTGCATTTTTGTACCCTTGTCGACAGTTAGTTTTGCCACCCTGGCTCCCCATTACCGCGACGAAGCCACGCCCCTCTACAACCTGGTCCGTAACCTGGGCAGCAGCATCGGTGTTTCGATCGTGATTACGCTCCTGGCGCGGAATTCACAGGCAAATCACGAGATCCTGGCCAGTTACATAACCCCGTTCAACCTGGCCTTGCGGGAAGCGGGACAGGCCTTCGATGGCTCGCTGCCGGGGCTAATGGCTATCAATACCGAAGTTACCCGGCAGGCCACCATTTTGGCCTATTTACAGGATTTCCGTTTCATGATGTGGCTGACCCTGGCCTCGATTCTCTTGCTATTGCTGTTCCGCACGCCGGGTGAACACGTGGCGCAGAATACCGAGGGCGAACCTGAACCGGCCACAAATTAACCCAAATTCGGGGAAATGATACACTTAGTTAACAATTGATCGGCTCAGAGCGACTTATGAAAGCAATACCTGGTGAAGACGTCTGGCGGGCAATTCGCGAAGAGGCCACCATCATGGTTGATCAGGAACCGGCCTTGGCGAGTTATTATTACGCCGCGGTGCTCAAGCACAAAACCCTGGTGCGAGCAATTGGCTTTGAGTTGGCCAACAAGCTGAATACCTCCACCGTACCGGCCATGTTGCTGCGCGAGCTGATCGAAAAAACCATGCTCAACGAGCCCACCATTTACGCGGCGATGGTGGAAGACATCCTCGCCCACTATGAAAGGGACCCCGCCTGCGACAAATATTCCACACCCCTGTTGCATTACAAGGGATTTCACGCCTTGCAGGCCCACCGTATCGGTCACCAGCTGTGGTTGCAGGGACGGGAGTTCCTGGCTTTCTACCTGCAAAACAAGGCGTCCCAGCAGTTCGGTGTCGACATCCACCCGGGAGCCAAAATTGGCAGCGGTATTATGCTCGACCACGCGACCGGTTTGGTTATTGGTGAAACCGCCGTATTGGGCAATGACATTTCAATTCTTCACTCGGTGACTCTCGGCGGCATCGGTTGCGAAGCGGGTGACCGTCACCCAAAAGTACAAGACGGGGTATTGATCAGCGTAGGCGCTAAAATTCTCGGCAATATAACCATTGGTAAGGGCGCGCGCATTGGTGCGGGCAGTGTGGTACTCAGTGATGTTCCACCCCACACCACCGTGGCTGGCGTTCCGGGGCGTATTGTCGGCGAGGCCAGTGCAAATCATCCCGCCTTATCCATGGATCATTTTTGGGACAAGATGAACTGTGACTAGTCCGAATATTTCACCAAAACGTTTGGAATGCACAACCGGGTTAGCGCCATGGAAGATTTTGAGTTAGGCTTTTCTTATAGTATCAGCAACAGGATTGGTTTTCCTTTGCTGATGCGAAGTTGGTTGACGTAAAATTGGTCGAAGCGACTCGAGTGCTAAAACATGACAGAACCCTTGTTTGACATAGTGTTTCGCGGCGATATCGTCATGGGCCAAAACATCCAGGACGTGAAGGGCCGCCTCGGCCAGCTCTTCAAAGTTGATGCCGCCAAAGTGGAAGCATTGTTCGCGGGCGGTGTGGTAGCCCTGAAACGCGATCTCGATAAAAGCACCGCCGAAAAATACAAAGCAGTATTGACTAAGGCTGGCGCCCAGGTACAAATCCGCCCTGCTGAAGGCCCCAAGTCCGCTGCTCCAACGCCCGTGCCTGCGGCACGGAATCAAAGTGTTTCCACCGATGCGGAATCGAGTGATCCCGACAGCGGTACTCAGGCGCCTCCCGCGGGTGGCGATTTCACTCTCGCCCCCGCTGGCTCCAATTTACTGAGTCCCTCGGAAGTCAGGCAGATTCAAGCATTGGATTTAGATCTCAGTGGCATTAGCATAAAACCCCTGGAAGGCGACCTACTGGATGAATCGGAAAAAACCAAGCCGGTAGCGCCCGATGATGTTCAGGTGGGCGATTACCAAGTGGCGGCGGCGGGAACCGACTTGTTGGATGGCTTCCAAAAGGAGGAGCTCCCGCTTGCGGAAATCGATGTGGATTTCGACCTTGCCGAAGTCGGCGCGGATCTGCTGGCGCCCGCGGACCGATCGAAGCAGCCGCCGGTCGAAGTGGATATCAGCCATTTGGAGGTTTTACCAAATAAGTAGAGTTTGTTTGCGACCCTCGCCTTAAAGTCAGAAAATTTCTTCTTTTATTTACCGAGTTGTTGCGCCAAAACCGTTCGGTCGGTATCTATTGGCGCAACCTACCGCATACTTTTTCTTTCAAAATGTGCACAATATGCCGCGCGCGCGTGCGTGCCCGTCCTGGAACGGTTGGCGCCGCTCAAGCATTGCGAATTAGCCTCGATGTGAACGAGTTTCATGGCTTACCAACTGCGTTTTCATCTACTTGAGTTTGCACCATCAACCTGATTTTTTCATTTATTTGTACCAACTTACTTTGCATCAACTTATTATTGTCGTGATTATCCGAGGGTAAATTGAATTATCTAATAAGTAAAATTATTTGTCGTTTCAGTTATTCGCTTGCAGAAAGATAACCATGTGCTTGCAGGGAGGAAGGATTCACATGAAATGCAACTATCAACTGCTTACCGCCATCATCTCAGGCGCAATAGCGTCGTCTCTCTGCGCTCCGGCAGTAACGGCGCAGCAGCAAGACCAACGCGTCATTGAAGAAATTGTTGTGACCGCGACTCAGCGCGAGCGTTCCGTTCAGGACATCCCCATTTCGGTCAACCTGCTCAGTTCCGAGGAACTGGAAATGGCCGGTGTTACCGACGTGGAAGGCCTCAATCAAGTGGCGCCAACCTTTTACATGACGAGCACCACTTCGGAAACGATTGGCACCACGGCGCGTATCCGCGGCGTTGGCACCCAGGGAAACAATCCCGGCCTGGAATCGGCGGTCGGTATTTTCATCGACGGTGTGTACCGAAATCGCACCGCGGTGGGGTTTACGGATTTGGGCCGGATTGAGCGGATAGAAGTGTTGCGCGGCCCGCAAGGCACATTGTTCGGGCGTAACACCTCCGCCGGCTTAGTGCATGTTATTACCCAGCGCCCTGCTTTTAATGAGTCGCTGGGTTACATTGATCTGAGTGCCGGAAACTATAATTTCTTTAGAGTAAACGGTGGCTATAGTACAGGCACCGAGGACATTGCCGCCGGCATCGACTTTACTTACACCGAGCGGGACGGTTTTTTCGAGGACGACGTACTCACCGGCGATGAATTTAACACCCGCGATCGCTACGGCGTAAGAGGCCAGATCCTGTTCGAACCAACTGATGAGTTAAATGTGCGGCTGATAGCCGACTATGCCGAGCGCGATGAACAGTGCTGCGCCGCGGTCTATACGGAAAAAGGCGCGCGTACCAGCTTCGCGATCGAGGCGCTTGATCCCACGGTTCAGTTAACCTCCGACCCCAGTGATCCGTTTGAGCGGGAGACCTACACGACCCCGGGGCGGGATTACCAGACCGATGTGGAGGAATACGGCGTATCCGGTCAAGTGGACTGGTCGCTAGGCGATATCCAGTTGACTTCCATTACCGCCTACCGCGACTGGGAAGCGATGAATGCGGGAGACCTGGATTATTCGGGCGGCGACATTCTCTATCGCGACACCCAGGATTTCGTACAGCAATTTCAGACCTTTACTCAGGAATTTCGCCTCAACGGCCAGTTCAATGATGGCAGGATTGATTGGCTGGTCGGTGTTTTCTACGGCGATGAAGAACTCAACCTCACCGCGGCCACCAAAGTGGGCAACGACTACCAGGAATTTTCTGAAAACCTGTTTGGTCTGTTTGCCGGGTTGGCACCCGCGCCCATCAGTCTCGGCTTCGGTCCCGCTGGCGGAGATGGCGCCAACGATAACTTTACCACCGAAACCGACAGCTTGGCCTTCTTTACCCACAATACCTGGACGCCCATGGATGCGTTGGAGTTGACGCTGGGACTGCGTTGGACATCCGAGGAAAAAGACCTGGATGCCTCTATTGCGACCGTCGGAAGCTCGTGCCCCATCGTGCTGGCAGCAGGTGGTTTTGCCGGTGACGGTAGCCCCATGACTACCATCGTAGCTCCGGCGTTGGACCCGGCATTTTATGCGTTGTACTGCCTCGGCGGTGTGCTCAATTCCACTCTGGACGGCAATTACACGGCTAATCGCGACGAAGAGGATGTGAGCGGCACGGTGGCGGCCAGCTACTACATTACCGATCAGCTGATGGCCTTTGTCAGTTACGCCAATGGCTATAAGTCCGGCGGTTTTAACCTGGATCGTTCCGGCCTGGACCCGAATACCGTGTTGGGCGACCCGGGGTTCTTCGGCGTGGACAGGGATGTCA
>JBBDIU010000151.1:0-11754 GCA_040880205.1 Cellvibrionaceae bacterium | reverse complement strand
GCTCAGGCATTGTCTTTTGGCGAAGTGTGCGTAGCCCCGGTTACCATGTCCGCGGCCTGTGTTCCCGGCACCTTGAGTACCGCTAACGCCCGTTACGTTTTGCACACCCTGGATACCGCCATCGATCTGTGCCAGAGCGGTTCAGTCGGTGCCTTGGTCACTGCCCCGGTTCACAAGGGCGTCATCAACGACGCGGGTATAGCGTTCAGCGGTCACACCGAATACCTGGCCGACAAAACCCAAACCCAGAAGGTCGTCATGATGCTCACTGCCGGCGACTTGCGCGTCGCTCTGGCGACCACGCATTTGCCACTGGCCGAGGTCCCGGCCGCCATTACCCGCGACGACCTGTCGGCAACCATTCGCGTGTTGCACAAAGCCTTGCAGCACGACTTTGCCATTCCCAATCCGCGCATATTGGTCTGCGGGCTCAATCCCCACGCCGGCGAAGGCGGTCACATGGGACGGGAGGAAATCGATGTCATCGAACCGGTGCTCAAGGAACTGCGCAAGGACAACATACAACTCCTTGGGCCACTTCCCGCCGACAGCCTGTTCACTCCCAAGGTTTTGAGCGGCGGCGACGCGGTACTCGCCATGTACCACGATCAGGGTCTGCCGGTCCTCAAGTTCAAGGGCTTTGGCAAAGCGGTGAATATCACCCTGGGTCTGCCCATCGTTCGCACCTCTGTCGATCACGGCACCGCGCTGGACTTGGCGACCACCGGAAAGGTCGACACGGGCAGCCTGGAAACGGCACTGCGCGCGGCATCCAACATGGCACTGGCCCGGCGACAGCCGCCATCCGGCTCATGAGCACGGCACAACCACATCAGCCCCGCAAGCGTTTTGGCCAAAACTTTCTTACCGATCCGGACGTTATCGAAAAAATTGTTCGCAGTATTGCGCCGCAAGCGGAAGACACCCTGGTGGAGATCGGGCCCGGCCGAGGCGCCCTCACCATGCCCCTGCTGACCCGTTGTCCCACGCTAACGGTTATCGAACTGGACCGGGATCTGGTGGCACGCTTGCAGGACCTGCACCGGGATTACCCTGGCCTTCGTATACACCAGGGGGATGCGCTACGTTTTGATTTTTCAGAATTGAGTGGCCCAACGCGCAGCTTGCGCGTAGTCGGGAACTTGCCCTACAACATTTCCACTCCCTTGCTATTTCACCTGTTGGGCTTCGCCCAACACCTGCGCGATATGCACTTTATGTTGCAGAAGGAAGTGGTGGAACGCATGGCCTCGCCGCCCGGCAGAAAAAGCTACGGACGGCTGTCGGTGATGGTGCAGTATTTCTGCCAGGTCGATTCGCTGTTCACGGTGGCTCCCGAATGTTTCAGCCCGCGACCGAAAGTGGATTCCGCCATCGTCAGGCTCACTCCTCACCCCGCCCTTCCCTGCCCCGCCGAGGATTTCACGGTGTTTCGGCAGCTGGTCAGCACCTGTTTTCAACAGCGCCGCAAAACCCTGCGCAACAGTTTGCGCACCTTGTTGCCGGCCGAAGCGATTGCAACCCTCGACGTGGACATTACAATACGACCCGACAATCTAGCGGTTAAAGACTTTGTTGCACTGGCCAACGTCCTGGCTCGCCATCACAACGGGCAATAATGAACACACCGGAAATCCACGTCAGCGTCAAGTCCACCTATATACCCGAGCAATCGCGGCCCGCGGAAAATCGCTATGTTTACGCCTATACGATCACCATTCACAACCGCGGGAATCGCCCGGCACGGCTGATGAGCCGACATTGGTTGATCAGCGACGCAAACGAAAAGCTCCAAGAAGTCAAAGGTCCTGGTGTGGTGGGCAAGCAACCCCGTCTGGCGCCGGGAGAAGATTACACCTATACCAGCGGCGTCATCCTGGCGACCCAGACCGGCACAATGAAAGGCAGCTATCAAATGCAAACCGAGGACGGCCAGCGATTCGATGCACCCATCCCGCTGTTCGCGCTGGTACCGCCCCACTCAATCCACTGACTTACTAAACACCGGGCCACTACGCACTCAACGACGGACATAAAATGGCAACCTACGCGGTCGGCGACATCCAGGGCTGTCTCCAGCCCTTAAAATGCCTGCTACGGGAAGTAGACTTTGCGCCGGACAGGGATAGCCTTTGGCTCTGTGGGGACCTGGTCAACCGCGGTCCTGAGTCCCTGGAAACCCTGCGTTTTCTCCACGCCATGCGCGACTCAGTGGTGGCCGTACTGGGCAACCACGACCTACATTTGCTGGCACTCGCCCGGAGCCAACGCAAGCCAAAACCCAAGGACACCCTCGCCCCAATCCTCGGCGCGCCGGACCGGGATGAATTACTCGGCTGGCTGCGACACTTCAAGGTGGTTCACCACGATCCGCACCTGGGCTACGCCATGGCCCACGCCGGCATCCCGCCGATCTGGTCGCTGGCGGAAGCCTTGCACCACAGTGCGGAACTGGAAGTCGTACTTCGAGGTGAGCAACTCGAGACCTTTCTCGCCAACATGTACGGCAATACCCCCGAATGCTGGGACGAAAACCTGGCCGGCCCGGCCCGCTGGCGAGTTATCACCAACTACTTTACCCGCATGCGCTTTTGCAAGGCCGACGGCCAGCTGGAACTCACCAGCAAAAACGGGCCGAACCACGCACCGCCCGGCTTCGCCCCCTGGTTCAAGTTTCCGGGCCCCGCCATCGACGAGGCCAAACTGCTGTTTGGCCACTGGGCAAGCCTGGAAGGCAAAACAGACCACCCGCGGGTCTTCGCCCTGGATACCGGCTGCGTCTGGGGAAGGCAGCTATCAATGCTCTGCCTGGAAACCCAGGCGATGCACCGCTGCGATTGTTAGGTGTGAGGTGTGAGGTGAGATGTGAGATGTGAGATGTGAGATGAAAGACAATGGAGAGCCTAGTGGTATCCAGATCCTGCGGGCTTGCCGGGATTCACGTGCCAAACTTGACCGGCGCACCAACGGCCCGCTCCGCGGCATCTTTCACTTTCATCTCACGTCTAACATCTCACGTCTCACATCCCTATCTACTCATACCCTTCGGGATTCTGCGATTGCCAGCGCCAGGCGTCTTCCACCATGCGCTCCAGGCCAAATTCCGCGCGCCAGTCCAATACCTGGGCGGCGCGCTCGGGATTGGCGAAGCAGGTGGCGATATCGCCGGCGCGGCGCGGGGCGACTTTGTAGGCCACCTTACGGTTGCTGGCCTTCTCGAACGCCTCTATCACCTCCAGCACGCTGTAGCCGCGGCCGGTACCCAGGTTGAAGGTGTAGCAGTCGGGCGCTGCTCCCAGTAGATGCTGGAGAGCTTTTACGTGTCCGCGTGCCAAATCCACCACATGGATGTAGTCGCGAACGCCGGTACCATCGCGGGTAGGGTAGTCGCTGCCGAATACACTCAACTCTTTCAGCCGGCCAATGGCGACTTGCGCCACATAGGGGAGCAGATTATTGGGGATTCCCTGGGGATCTTCGCCAATGAGCCCGCTTTCGTGGGCGCCAATAGGGTTGAAATAGCGCAACAGCGAAATTTTCCACGGGTTATTCGGTATCCTACCAAGGTCTCGCAGGATCTCCTCCACCATCAGTTTGCTGCGGCCGTAGGGATTGGTGGCAGAGGTGGGAAAGTCCTCGGTAATCGGCACGGTTGCCGGGTCGCCGTAAACCGTGGCGGACGAGCTGAAAATCAATGCATGGACGCCGAACTCTCCCATCACTTCGGCCAGAGCGACGGATCCCTCCACATTGTTGTGGTAGTAGCGCAGCGGAATCTCCGTGGATTCACCCACGGCCTTCAGCCCCGCAAAATGCAAAACCGCTGAAATATCATGGGCTTGGAACACTCCACGCAGGCCTTCCCGGTCGCAAACATCCACTTCGTGGAAGGCCACCGGGCGACCGCTGATACGCTCAATGCGCTGCAAGGCAAGCAGCTTGCTGTTAACCAAATTGTCGATAACCACCAAATCGAAGCCGGCACTCAGCAATTCCACGCAGGTATGGCTGCCAATGTAACCGGCACCGCCGGTCACCAGAATTTTCTCTTTCGTCACGTTACTACCACCCGAATTATGTGAATTGTGGAATTTTTGTTCACGACCGTCTGTCAGTGGCCTTAAACGCTGATATTCCAATAGCTTAGGACCACTGGCGGATGGCTTTACACCCTCCCGCCCCAATCCTGTTACCCTGGATTCGAACCGTGGCCGCCGCGCCGGGCACTACATCGACCATTATCAAACAAAATGGCCCTGGATTCAGCCCGGCCCTGCAATCCTGCTCGGTTTTTGTTGTCTATTCCGTGCCACGGCTTTTATTGTGGCCTATTTTTTGAACCGAATTACAAGCCCGGATTTTTGACTTGCGTCGGACTTTACCGTTTCGCCGAAAAACGATATTTTTTTGACGAAGTTGTGGTGCTCGGCGCAAGTTTTAGAGCTATGCTTAGAGCAGCGGACAAGCATGGTCGTCTGTCCAAACAGATCCCCAGCTTTTTAGCAGCGCAATTGAGTGATAAGGTAACACACGCGATTCCTGTTAAAGATTCTCAGCGACCTTATCGGTACGGAGGCAGGTTATGAGCAGTATTTTTAGCCACTACCGCGAGCGTTATGAAACCACTCAGCAGGAAGAGTACACGATTCAGGAATACCTTGAATTGTGTAAATCGGACCGAAGCGTCTATGCGACCGCCGCGGAACGCATGTTGATGGCAATCGGTGAACCGGAGTTGGTTGATACTTCGCGGGACCCACGGCTAAGCAGAATTTTTTCCAACAAAATTATTAAACGCTATGAAGCATTCGCCGACTTTTACGGCATGGAAGAATGCATCCAACAGATTGTTTCCTTTTTCAAGCACGCCGCCCAGGGGCTTGAGGAGAAAAAGCAGATCCTCTACCTGCTCGGTCCGGTGGGGGGTGGCAAATCCTCCCTCGCGGAAAAACTGAAGTCGCTCATTGAAAAGCAGCCCATCTACTGCATCAAGGGCTCGCCTGTTTTTGAATCGCCGCTGGGCCTGTTCGATCCGGCCGAAGACGCGGACATTCTGGAAGAAGATTACGGCATCTCTCGTCGCTACATCAAGCAGATCATGTCCCCCTGGGCCGTAAAACGCCTGCACGAATACAACGGCGACATCAGCCAGTTCAAGGTCGTTAAGGTTTACCCCTCCATTCTGGATCAGATCGCTGTCTCCAAAACCGAACCCGGCGATGAAAACAACCAGGACATTTCCTCCCTGGTGGGCAAGGTGGATATCCGCAAACTGGAAGAATATCCGCAGAACGATCCGGACGCGTACAGCTTCTCCGGTGGCCTGTGCCGAGCCAACCAGGGAATCATGGAATTTGTGGAAATGTTCAAGGCGCCGATCAAGGTGCTGCATCCGCTACTTACCGCCACCCAGGAGGGCAACTACAACTCCACTGAAGGTTTGGGCGCAATTCCCTATGAGGGCGTAATACTCGCGCATTCCAACGAATCGGAATGGCGCACCTTCAAGAACAACAAAAACAACGAAGCCTTTATAGACCGGGTCTACATCGTCAAGGTGCCCTATTGCCTGCGGGTGTCGGAAGAAATCAAAATCTACGAAAAACTGTTGCAGAACAGCTCATTGGGCCGGGCGCCCTGCGCGCCCGACACTTTGAAAATGCTGGCCCAGTTTACTGTCCTGTCGCGAATCAAGGAGCCGGATAATTCCAACCTTTACTCCAAGATGCGGATCTATGACGGGGAGAACCTGAAAGACACCGATCCCAAAGCCAAGTCCATGCAAGAGTACCGGGACGCGGCCGGCGTGGACGAAGGCATGTCGGGGTTGTCCACGCGCTTCGCCTTCAAAATTTTGTCGAAGGTGTTCAACTTTGATCCAACGGAAGTATCCGCCAACCCGGTACACCTGCTCTATGTTCTCGAACAGCAAATTGAGCAGGAACAGTTCCAGCCGGAGACCCAGGATAAATACCTGACCTTCCTCAAGGAATATCTGGCACCCCGCTACGTGGAATTCATCGGCAAGGAAATCCAGACCGCCTACCTGGAAAGTTACGCCGAATACGGTCAAAACATATTCGACCGCTACGTGACCTATGCCGACTTCTGGATTCAGGATCAGGAATACCGCGATCCGGAAACCGGGGAAATTCTCGACCGCGCCGCACTAAACGAAGAGCTGGAGAAAATCGAAAAACCCGCGGGCATCAGCAATCCCAAGGACTTCCGCAACGAAGTAGTCAACTTTGTATTGCGCGCCCGGGCCAATAACGAGGGTAGGAACCCGACCTGGAACAGCTACGAGAAGCTGCGCATGGTCATCGAGAAGAAAATGTTCTCCAACACGGAGGATCTGCTACCGGTCATCTCCTTCAATGCCAAGGCCTCGGCCAGCGATCAGAAGAAGCACAAGGATTTTGTGGAGCGCATGGTCGATCGCGGCTACACGGAGAAGCAGGTGCGCCTGCTTTCCGAGTGGTATTTACGGGTAAGGAAATCGCAATAGATCACACAATTTAGATCGTACAACTTGGATAGCAACAACGTGGATAGCAACAACAGGGTGACGAAAAACCGGATTTCGTGTCGATTCGTGCTGAATGCCGGTCCAATGGCGCGGTCAAAGTAAAGCCGCCAGCGCTGGAAACCATTTTTCGATGACCTGATAGGTAAGGTATGAGTTACATAGTCGACCGTCGACTAAACGCCAAGAACAAAAGCGCTGTCAACCGGCAGCGCTTCCTACGCCGCTACCGGCAACACATCAAAAAAGCCGTCGCCGAAGCCGTCACCAAGCGCTCCATCACCGACGTGGAGAACGGCGAACAAATCAGCATACCCACTCGCGATATCAGCGAGCCTATTTTTCACCACGGTCGCGGCGGCCGACAGTCCAATGTCCTTCCCGGCAATCAGGAATTTATTGCAGGCGATCGCATTCCGCGCCCACCGGGCGGTGCCGGGGGTGGTTCTGGTTCCGGCGCCAGCGATCAGGGCGAAGGCATGGACGACTTCGTTTTCCAGATCACCCAGGAAGAATTTCTCGACTTCATGTTTGAGGACCTGGAACTGCCCAATTTGGTCAAGCGCCAATTGGCAGGCAGTGAAGAATTCAAAATGCGCCGCGCCGGCATCAGTAACGAGGGCAATCCCGGTCGAATCAATATTGTCCGTTCGCTACGTGCCGCCAACGCACGACGCATTGCCCTGACCAGCGGCAAGCGCCGCAATCTGATGGAGATGGAAAAAGAGCTGGCGCTTCTGGAAGCTGTCGAACCAGCGCTACGCGATCACGCCCGCATTGAGGAATTGCTCGCCACCATCGCCAAACTGCGCGGCAAGATTTCCCGAGTACCCTGGCTGGACGACTTCGACCTTAAATACAATCTGCACGTCAAGGAGCCGGCACCGAGTTCCAAGGCGGTCATGTTTTGCCTGATGGACGTATCCGGCTCAATGAATCAGGCCACCAAGGATATGGCCAAGCGCTTTTTCATCCTCTTGTACTTGTTTCTCAAGCGCAACTACGAGCATACTGAAGTAGTGTTTATTCGCCACCACACCAGCGCCAAGGAAGTGGACGAGGAAGAGTTCTTTTATTCCCGGGAAACTGGCGGCACCATCGTATCCAGCGCCCTGAAGCTGATGAAGGAAATCCTCAACAAACGCTACCCGCTTTCTGAGTGGAACGTTTACGGCGCCCAGGCCTCCGATGGCGACAACTGGAACGATGATTCCAGCATCTGCTACGACGTGCTGATTAACGACATCATGCCCAAGGTGCAATACTACTCCTACATTGAAATCACGCCCCGCGATCATCAAGCGCTGTGGGAGGAGTATCAAAGCGTTCAAGCAGCATACCCCGAGTCCTTCGCCATGGAACATATTGTCGATGTGGGGGATATCTATCCTGTGTTCCGCGAACTGTTTCATAAGAAGTACGCATGACCAAAAAATCCGTGACAACCAAGGCCGCCATGCGGCAACCAATTTCCACCACCTCTGAGTGGACCTTCGAGCTGATCAGCGAATACGATCGGGAAATCGCCTGTCTCGCCGATGAGTTTCGCCTGGATACCTACCAGAATCAGATCGAAGTCATTAGCTCGGAACAAATGATGGATGCCTACGCCTCGGTGGGCATGCCCCTGGGTTACCACCATTGGTCCTACGGTAAGCAATTCCTAAACATTGAACAATCCTACAAGCGCGGGCAAATGGGACTGGCTTACGAGATTGTCATCAACTCCGACCCCTGCATCGCCTATCTCATGGAAGAAAACACCATGACCATGCAGGCCCTGGTGATTGCCCACGCCTGCTACGGTCACAATTCTTTCTTTAAAGGCAATTACCTGTTCCGCACCTGGACCGATGCCGGCTCGGTGATCGACTATCTGGTGTTCGCGAAAAATTACATCATCCAATGCGAGGAACGCTATGGCATCGACGAAGTAGAAGCGGTATTGGATGCCTGCCACGCCCTGATGAACTACGGCGTTGACCGCTACAAGCGCCCCTCGCCCATTTCCGCCGCGCGGGAACGCGAGCTGCAGAAAGAACGCGAGGAATACCTGCAACGCCAAGTAAATGACCTGTGGCGAACCATTCCCAGCCAGGCGGACGACGAGGATCCGGAACGCAAGCGGCGATTTCCGCCGGAACCCCAGGAAAACCTGCTCTATTTTATTGAAAAAAACGCGCCCCTCCTGGAACCCTGGCAGCGCGAAATCGTACGTATCGTGCGCAAGATTGCCCAATATTTTTATCCGCAGCGCCAAACCCAGGTCATGAACGAGGGCTGGGCCACGTTTTGGCATTACACCTTGCTAAACACGCTATACGAGCGCGGCAAGGTCACCGACGGCTTCATGATGGAGTTCTTGCAATCCCACACCAGCGTGATTTATCAGCCGCCTTACAACAGCCCCCATTACAACGGCATCAACCCCTACACCTTGGGATTTGCCATGATGACCGACATCCGGCGTATTTGTGAATCGCCCACCGAGGAAGACAAGCGCTGGTTCCCCGACATTGCCGGCAGCGACTGGGTAAAAACGCTCGATTTCGCCATGCGCAATTTCAAGGACGAAAGCTTTATCCTGCAATTCCTGTCGCCCAAGGTAATCCGCGACCTAAAGTTGTTCTGCATCCTGGACGACGACATGGACAAGGATATCGAAGTCACCGCGATTCACGACGACAGAGGCTACCAAACTGTCCGCGAACAGCTGGCCGGAACTTACAACCTCGGCAACCGCGAACCCAATATTCAGGTACACAGCGTCGACGTGCGCGGCGACCGCTCCATGACCCTGCACCACAAACAATTTTCCCGCAAACCCCTGTCCGACTCCACCGAAGAAGTCTTGCGACACCTCCATCAATTGTGGGGCTTCGACATCCACCTCCACTCCTTCCAAGACGACGTCATCACCGAAAGCTTCCACTGCCCACCGATGGATGACGACGAGGATGAATGAGAAAATCAGTCTCTAGTCTCTAGTCTCTAGTCTCTAGTCTCTAGTCTCTAGTATTGGAATGATTTGTGCGGTTTAACGCACCTTAAATCGCGAAAAAGAATCGCGAGGTCCGTGCCGTAGTCCGTTTGCCACTTGGGGGCAGTGTTTCGAAAACGCATGAATACATCCATGTAGCTCCCTCAATTCGTCCCTGAATTGAGGGTTTCGAAACACTGCCCCAAGCACCAAACTTACCACCGTGGCCGCCTCGACGTTCCAGGGGGTCGCTCACTCTTCTTACTCACATATCACCATCTCTTCATACTTCGAGCGGCTGCCAATGAACCATAAGACAGGAGTTCGGTGCTTACTACCGTGACCCTCGACAGCAGGGAAGCTGGCGAGGAGCCCCCAGGGATGGGTTCACGGCGAGTCACTCGCCACTTCCCTGTGGCTCGCCCTTCGGGCAGCTTCGCTGTGCAAATCGGCTATCCTGCCGATTTGTCACGGTGGTGAGTACCGGAGTCCTGTCCAGGCACAAAGCTCGAGCGCCCTGGAACCAATATTTTTATCCTTTCGTAATGCCTCCTTTAGCCGGTCCAACATTCGACAAAGACACGGTCCGCAACGCCCCCTGCTCCACGGCTATGGCTTTTCTATCCACAACACGCCGCAAAAAACGGATACCCATGCCCTCGAACAATAGCAAAGACAACAACACAGTACCCGAACCAATTGCCAGTTGAACAGTAAACGGCTCGTTCAGGAACACCGTGCCAATAGCAAGTGCAATCACCGGCGTAATCAAGGTAATCAGCGAAACCGTGATCACATTCATATGCCGAAGAATATAAAAATACAAGGTAAAACCACCCACCGAACCCAGCACCGCCAGGTAGACAATAGCCACCGCCGCGTCGGTTTGAATCGATTGGGGTATTTCACCGTCGAAACTCAACCAGATCAGGAAATACACCGGCATGGCAAACAACAGCGTACCGCCCGTCTGGCAGAATGGGTCCAGGGTCAGATCCGTCGTCAAACGCTTTAGCCATACCGAACAGACCGCAAAGATCGCCGTGGATAGAAACAATGCCGCAATGCCCAGCGCCGCCTCACGACCGAAATTTAACTGGTCCAGGTAAATGATGGCCATGCCCACCACCGCCAACAACAAGGCAAACACTTGTCTCGACGACAGCTTGGTCCCGCGAATTACCATCAACGAAACAAGCGCGGTCAAGCAGGGGTTGAAAGCGAAAACCAGCGATATAACCCCCGTGGGAACGTGTTGCGCCGCCCAATAGACCAGCGACATCTGCGGGCTCAGGCCCAATGAGGCCACCAGATAAGCCAATGCCACGCGCCGATTCGGCAAAAATGGCTGGCGACGTACGGCGATAATCACCGCTACCAGCGCGAAGGCCAATAGCATGCGCATGCCGGCCGCACTCCAAAACGTGAGGCCATTATTGCTGGTGGCAATACCCAAAGGCGTTGTCGACCAAATGAGGACGACGCCCCAATACGCTAGTACGACTTTCACGGTGCTGTCCTTTCTATATGCTGCTTTATAGGGTGCTCGCCAGTTTCCAAGGCGGCGAGCGTGGCTAGGGAATCGAAACGTCAAAACGAAAAAGGCCGCAGGTTTTACGCTGCGGCCTTTTAGGGTTTAAATCGTTGTGCTTTTGAATCTACTTCCTTACACGCCCCCTAAAACGCCCAGCATAGGCTGCCAGCACGCGGACCCAGCGGGTCAGGTGCAGACAGTTATACGCGGGCGCAAAAATAAGGTTCATGGTGTAGGCAATGCAAAAATTGGAAAGTCAGGTGATTAAACCAGAACAAGCAATATAACGCAACGAAGTTTGCGCGGCCGGTGTCAATCTCTATAATGAAATGACATCCATTCATCTTATAGATTGCAGTTATGCAGGTTTACCTGGTTGGCGGTGCGGTCCGCGACAAGTTGATGCAGCACCCAGCTCACGAGCAGGACTGGGTCGTCGTGGGCGCGACGCCCGAGGAGTTGAAGAACCAGGGCTACATTCCCGTGGGCAAGGACTTTCCCGTCTTTCTTCATCCTGAAACCAAGGAGGAGTACGCCCTGGCGCGCACCGAGCGAAAAACTGGGCCGGGCTACACCGGTTTTGAGTTTCACGCGGCACCGGATGTAACGCTGGAACAAGACCTGGCGCGTCGCGATCTCACCATCAATGCCATGGCCATGGACGAGGCGGGAACGATCATCGACCCTTACGGGGGCCAGCGGGATTTGGAGCAG
>JBBDIU010000150.1:0-11976 GCA_040880205.1 Cellvibrionaceae bacterium | reverse complement strand
CTTCAGTGGTGCCTTCTTTGCCCTGACAGCAAGTATTTACCCGGTCAGTGTCGCACTTACCAATGACAATTTACCCAACGACCAATTGGTGGCTGCGTGTGCCAGCATGTTGCGTACCTACGGGGTGGGCACCATGGTCGGTCCACCACTGATCGCCTTTCTAATGGGCGCGCTGGGGAATGCCGCCTTGTTCGCTGTTATCAGTGTGGCAATGGTTGTTGCCGCCGCTTTGGTTCAGTACGTCTTCCATAGCCGCGACGAGGTGCCGATTGAAGAACAGGGCGAGTACGTTACCATGACGCCGAGCTCCACACCGGTACTATCGGAGATCGATCCGCGCAACGAGGAATTTGAACAGCACCATCCGGGAGAACCCGCGCAATGGGACATTGCCGACAAGCTGGAAATGCTGGTTCCAGGCCCCAGTGACACCGCGGCGCAAGGTGAGGTTCAGGAACAGCAGGCAGAGAAATAAAAACCCGCCCACTGTGCAAACCAATGAGCGGGGCGCTGTGGCGCAAATTATCAGTGCAGCTGTTTTACCTGCTTTTCAATGGCGTGCATTGTATCGTGGCTGCGTTGTTGTTCGGGCATGATTTCCTGCTCGATGAATTGCCGATTCTCAGGCGACAGCTTACTAACATCCCGCTGGTAGTCGTCGCGACCGCGATCTTCGCCTTCTTCCAGGGTGGAAACCGCCGATTTTTCGCCAAACAGATTGGCGCTGCCTTGCACCAGTTTGGCGACGCTGCCCCACATCCCTGAACCACTGGCCGGCGAGCCACCCAAGGCTTGAATACGGTCCGTTAGCAGTTGGGCTCGCTTTCTGTGGGATTGCTGCAAGGTCGTAAGGCTGGACGAAATGTCGGGGCTGTCCGCCTTCTCAATACACTGGTTATAGGTTTCCACCGCGGACAATTCATTTTTTAGAAACGAATTTAAATACTGCACATCTTTTTCGTTTTGTTGCGTTTGAGTAGCCATATCATTCCTCCTTCAATGGCACCGAACAGCTTGTTGGCGGCAATTCCGGACCGAAGCTCCACCAAACCTTTGTTATAACCTATGTGTTCTACCCTATGGGTAGGCGATTTGTTCTAACCTAGCCGTAGGCGCTAAGGAGGACGCAACAAGCAGGCCAAACCACTCTCACAGTCTCGCCAAATGGTTGCAGGGTTCCGACCTTCCCAATGGCCAAAGCTTCCGGCCATTGACCCCCACTTCCGACAACCGTGAAGAATTCAGTCACCTGCACTCAAGGTGCAAAAATTACAAATTCTCGCGAGAATTTCAGTCAATCGTCAAGAGAGGATTTTATTCAGGTCTGTTGCTCTGGCATTGCCAGCAGTACTCAAAGGCCGGACTGTTATTTTCCCCACAGCGGGGACAGCGCCACTCGGCACCGTCTTCGGCCTCGAAAGCGGATTGGAGCAGCGCTTTCGCCGCATCGTGCTGGCGATCGTGAACAATCCATAATTCCAACCAGGCACTGATGGGAGCCAGCTCGCCCATAGCTCCAGCGGCGAATTCATTTTGCAGTTTCACATTGAACCCGGCGTTTTCCACGATATTGCGGGCGTTCTCCACCAGGATTCGATTGGGGTGGGTGTAAAGTAGTTTCATGGCACAAACTCCCGCGCGCGTTTTTTAAAACAATGCTAACTGTCGCTGCACTTGTTCCTGTTGCAAGTCCACCAAGCGCACCCCCAAACCGAGCAAGCGCACCGGCTGGCCGTATCGCCGGTAGGCCTCACTACACAGGCTGCGGTAATCCTCCAAGTGTACACCGGTGCCCATCCGCTCGAGGGTGGTGGTAGTAAAGTCGGCGAACTTAACTTTGACGAAACCTTTAACGACCCGGTAATTCCTGTCCAGGCGCCGCAACCGACTATGCAACTGCGTAAACAGCCGAGGCAACTCGCCCAGGCAGCGCGTTAACGTAGGGAGATCCGTCGGGTAGGTGTGCTCCACACTGACTGACTGACGCCGCCAATTGGACTTGACCGCTCGATCGTCCCGACCACGACAAAGCTGATACAGCCGCAACCCCATTGTGCCAAAATTTTGGCAGAGCAATAGCTCGTCCAGGTCCTGCAAATCGCTACAACTTTCCACACCCATGCGCTGCAACTTTTCCGCCGTCACTTTGCCGACGCCAGGTATTCTATTAACCGGCAACTGTTTAACGAATTCGGTCACCTGGGTCGGCTCGATAACCGTCAATCCATCCGGCTTGCGCCAGTCACTGGCAATTTTCGCCAGAAACTTGTTGGGTGCAACCCCCGCGGAAACCGTGATGTTCAATTGCTCGCGCACCCGTTCGCGGATTTCCCGGGCGATCAGGGTCGCGCTGCCCTGACAATGAGGACTGCTACTTACATCCAGAAATGCTTCATCCAGGGACAAGGGTTCCACCAGGTCCGTGTAAGCGTGGAAAATCTCGCGGATCCGCAAAGAAGCCTCGCGGTACAAATCCATATTGGATGGGACAATCAGTAAATCGGGGCACAGTCGCTTGGCCA
Organism: Cellvibrionaceae bacterium; assembly: GCA_040880205.1. Taxonomy (GTDB): domain Bacteria; phylum Pseudomonadota; class Gammaproteobacteria; order Pseudomonadales; family Cellvibrionaceae; genus WACF01. The sequence continues at coordinate 9,454 of JBBDIU010000150.1, read as the reverse complement.
GCGCCGAAGGCATTGCCGACCGCACGCCGAAGCTGCGAGCTTCGTAATTGCAAGTTGATATCACCCCACGCCGCGCTTCCGAACCGCCGACCGCCAGCGGCCGACCCCGCAGACTAGGGTCCTCGCGCATCTCCAACGCTGCGAAGAAGCAGTCCGCATCACAATGAATAATCTTCCGCGAACCTTGGCTTAAATCCCGACCTCTCATCGGTTTCCCCACTCGTGTCTTTGTGGCCCTTGTCGCTCGCGGTTTGTTCCCTGTTCCCTGTTCCCTGTTCCCTGATAACCCAACAACTGTACCGATATCCATATGTATACCTCAATCCTGCACCCCGTTCAACCGTAATTGCCGTATCATTGTGACAGTGGCTCCGAGAATCCGTATGGAGTCGAATTAGCGCACGATAAAAAAAGCTTGACCTTTCGTCAAAAAGTTCTAATTTATGCGCCATTGCAATGTAACATTGAGCTAGCCATGGGTTGGCTACTGTATAAATCTGAAAAAATTTCCATCAACCATTACAAACTTCAACGTTACCGACACTTGAGAAGGAAACACACTATGGCAGCTCGTCAATCCAAAAAGCTGGACCCTGTCGCCAAGCTGGAACAGGAACTGGCCCGCGTAAAAGCGGAACTTTCCAAAGCCCGAAATAAACACCAGGCCGAAGCGGAAAAAGCTCTGAAGCAGTTAAAGAAGGAAGCCGCGACCGCAGCGAACAAAGCCCAGGCCGCACAAAAGAAACTTGCCGCCTTGCGCAAGCGAAAAGCCAAAGGCTCACCATTGGCCGCTGCCCAAAGGGCCGCCACTTCCGCCAAACAGCTAGCGACCTCGCTGCGAGCTGGTGTTGCATCGGCAGCCAGTCAACTCGGCGATGTTAAATCCGCCCGCCAGCGCGCTGACCAACTGGCCCAGGCCATTGCGCGGGAAGAAAGCAAGATCGTCAAAAAGTTGAGAGCCGAAGAGAAAAAGTTGGCAGCCAAAGCTCGCACCATAGCGAAGAAAGCAGCAGCAAAGGCAGCGGCTCGGGAACGTCAACTGACCACCCAGGCCAAAGTCGCGGCAAAAAAAGCCGCCGCCAAGGCACTGGCAAGAGAAAAACGGCTGGTCGCAAAGGCAAAAAAAGCGAAGAAAAAGGTGGTCAAGCGCGTAAAGGCGACCATCAAGACCCGCAAAGCAAAGCCCGCAGCCGGCAAAGGAACCGCAAAAAAAGCCAGGGCTAAGAAAACGGTTGTTAGAAAAACCAAGACGCGGGTAGCCAAAAAAGCCAAAGCACCAGCGGTTAAACAGATCAAGGCCAAGGCACCCGCCAAAAGTAAAGCCCGCACGGCCAAGCGCCGCAAAGCCGCCAGCAATCGATCCAAACCTGCAGTAAGCGCGACCGCGTAACCCTGGAACTATCCCGGTCGGCGGCGAATCTCTTGCCGCCGACCGCCCTCTCCCGAACACACACCCCCATTCATATCATCCGACGTGGCGAAGCGCGTGGTCTAGTTGGCTAGGCAGTTTGAGGTGTTCTCGTGAGCCATTGCTTTAGGCGGCTGAGCAGTTGCTTTATGCGATTCGGCAACAGCAACAGAATCGGGGTCAGTAGCAGGGTGAGCAGGGTGGAAAACGCCAAGCCGTAAACAATAGCGCTCGCCAGTGGAACCCACTGGGTTGCAATGGGACCACCCAGGGCGATACTACGCCCCAGCAAATCCACACTAAGGCCCAGGGCCATGGGCATCAATCCCAAGATAGTGGTAAAGGTGGTAAGAAATACCGGCCGCAAACGCTGCACACTCGCCATAAGCGCCGCTTGCACAAGTGGCAGGTCGGGCGATTCCTTGCGGATAACATTGTAGGTGTCAATCAGCACGATGTTGTTGTTTACCACGATTCCCGCCAGTGCCACGATGCCGGTGCCCGTCAAAATAGTGCTAAAAGGCGATTGCGATATCAACAATCCGAGCAAAACACCAGCGGTGGACATGATGACCGCCGAGAGTATCAGTAGAGCCTGATAGAAACTATTGAACTGGGTTACCAGCAAAATAAACATTAAAAACAGCGCCAACAGCATTGCGACCATAAGGAAGGCTTGGGAATCCTGCTGCTCTTCGTTGCTGCCCCGGAATACGACATTGATTTCAGGATCGAGGGGGTTTTCGTCCAGGTAGGTCTGAATCTCCCTTACCATGTCGGTGGCCAGAATGTCCTTGGCCAGGCTCGCCTTGACCGTCATGACTTCAATACCGTCCACACGATCCACCTTGTCGACACTAGGACGCGGCACGCGTTTGACAAAGGTGCTCATTGGTACCGGGCCTTGAAGCGTATTGACCCGCAAGCGATCCAATGCATTCACACCGCGATATTCTTCAGCGAAACGCACCCGAATATCCACCGGATCCTCGGCATCGTCCGGGCGATATTCGCCCAGCTTGACTCCGTTGGTGACCAACTGCACGGCGCGACCCACTTCGGTAATGTTGGCACCCATCCGTGCGGTCAAGGTACGGTCCACGTCCATTTCCCAGGTGATACCCGGCAGGGGCGTGCTGTCCACCACATCCACCAGCCCCGGAATGTTGTTTTCCATGTGGTCTTGCAGGCGACGTGCCCCCGCAATCAGCTTGTCACGGTTGTTGGATTCCAACTGCACGTTAATGGGGCGACCCACTGGCGGCCCGCCCTCGGGAATATCAACCCCCACCTTAATGCCTGGAACGTTCACGGTTGTATCGCGAATCGCAAATACCACATCGCGCGCTGAGCCGTCCTCGATGTCCTTGGTGTCGGCCAGTTCCACCGTAATTTGGCCAATCTGGTCCTTGGCGGTTTCACCGCCGCCACCAAACATTCCCTGGCCGCTGCTGGAAGCGGTTGTTACCAATACACCGGGGGTATCCAAAATAATCTGCTCTACTTCCTGTACCAGCTGTCGACTCTCCTCCACCGATAGATTGCCTTGGGCACGGATGTTGACCTGGACGTATTTGGGTTCCGAGTCGCCAAAGAAGTCCACACCTGCATTGAACTGTATAAACAAGAAAAAGATTGCCGCTAGCAAGAAAAGACCCGCTAGCGTTGTGCGCCCCACGCGACCCAGCAACCAACGCAGGCTGCGTCCGTAAAGGCCGGTAAAACCACCCAATGTATCCACATTGCTAGTTTCCAGATCTTTCAGATACTGCTTGGCTTTCTGGTCCTTGGCCGCCACTGCCTGCCGCATGCCGAACAAGCGGCGCAACCGGCTGATGAAGCCGGGCAAAATGGAACCGATCACAGGGGCGAACATCAAGGCATAAAGTAGCGAGCCCGTCAGCACCGCAAACACGGTCACCGGCAGGTAGCGCATGAACTCACCGGCCACCCCAGGCCAGAACATGATGGGCAAAAACGCCGCCAGAGTGGTGGCGGTGGACGCCACCACGGGCCAGAACATCCGTTTTACCGCAATGGCATAGGCCTGTTGACTGCTCATGCCTTCCGCCATTTTGCGGTCGGCAAATTCGGTAATCACGATGGCGCCGTCAATCAGCATACCCAAGGCCAACAACATGCCGAACATCACCATCATGTTGAAGGAAAAGCCCACCATAAAGACGACGACAAGCGCAAAGAGCAGTGAGAAGGGAATGCCGAAACCGACAATAATTCCCGAACGCAAACCGAGGGCCGCAACTACGATAATCATCACCAGCATCATGGCAGTAAGAATATTGCCCTGCATTTCGCTGACCATGCTCAAGGTGAACTCGGACATATCCGCCGTGTAGCCCACTTCCACTCCGTGTGGGAAATTGTCGCGCTCCGCCTCCACTACCGCGCGCACGGCATTGACCATGTCGATGTCATTGGCTTCCGTGCGCTTGGTAATTTGAATAGCGATACCCTTTTCGCCATTGACGCTGTTAAAGCCGGCAGGGTCCTTGAAGGTACGCCGCACGTCGGCGACATCGCTCAGCAATACACTGCCGGTACTGCTGGACTTGATCGGTAGTGTGAACAGATCCTCGGCGGTTTCGATCAAGCCCGGCACTTTGACCGGGAAACGCCCCTGCCCGGCTTCCAATTCTCCCGCCGGCACCAGACGATTGTTGCTAACGATGGCAGCGCTCAATTCGTCGCTGGTTATGCCGTATTGCTCGAGACGCACCGGATCGATTACCGCCTCCGCTACCTCTTCCCGGTGGCCTACCAGGTCGGCGGACAGCACCAAACTGACGGCGTCGATTTTGCGCCGCAGGTCTCGGGCTACGGTATACATGACTCGCTCATTAACGCCTTTACCGCCCACCGTGACGATCAATGCCATGTCACCCGTGGCCGATAATTCCATAATGACCGGTTCTTCCGCGTCCTGGGGCAACTCCGCCTTGGCTCGATTTACCGCGGCCCGCACATCCTCCATGGCCTTGTCCAGGTCCGCCTGCGCTTCGAACATTACCGCCACGCTGGCAAAGGACTCTCGGGTGGTGGCGGTTACCTGATCGATGTCATCCAGTGCACGAAGCTCTTTTTCCAGGGGTTTGACGATCATGCGCGCGCCGTCCTGGGGCGAGATGCCGTCCTGGAAAACCTGCACCATGATCAAGGGTACCGAGATCGAAGGATTGGCTTCCGTGGTCATGGCAGCGCGCGACGCCAACCCGGCAATCACGATCAGGAATAATACACAGAGAATGCTGCGGTAGCGGGATACCGCCTGGTCGAGGAAGCTCATTTCACGGTACTCAGTGCAGCGGCTTCCGCGTCTTCCAAAACGACGGCGACTTCCTCACCCACACCCACATACTGATGCCCGACGGTAATCAACAAAGTGGAATCCGGCAAACCGGTGACCCACACACCATTGCTGGCATCGCCGACCAATTCGACCCGATAGAAGCGCACGCGCTTGCTGTCATCCAGGACCCGCACCCCAAGTTCCCCTTTGTCATCAAGCGTTAACAGGGAAGCGGAGATCATGTGAGCGGGCACAGTGCCGACCTGGATATCCATGCCCGCGGTGGCTCCACTCATCAGACGCATGTCGGCATTGTCCATTACAGCTTCCACCCGGAAAGTGCGGGTGGCGTCGTCAGCCCGGCGAGAGACATACCGGATGCTAGCTTGCACGTTTTCCCCACTGGCCAAACGAATCCTGGCAAGCCCACCAATTTTGATAGCGGCGACTTCGGCTTCCGAAACTTCGCCAGCCACCACCAGCGGATCCAGATCAATCACCGTCGCGCAGGTATCACCCGGTCGCAGCAGATCGCCAATCTCCACCGGACGCTCGTCGACAACGCCGGCAAACGGGGCGCGAATCGACGTTTTTTCCAAATCCAGTTGCCGGCGCAGCAAGTTTGCCTTGGCCGATTCCAACAGTGATTTTGCGGTGGCAATGGCCGTCTCCGATTGAAAACCTTCGCTTTTCAGGCGCAGCGCGCCGTCATAATCTATTTGCGCCTGATCAACAGCCGCCTGCGCTTCCGCCACTCGCTGGGCGCGGTCCTCTACCGCAAGTCGGCAAATGACTTCGCCCCGGTCGACTTCACTACCTTCGGCAACCGGAAGCGCCTCCACCTGGCCCGTGACTTCCGCACGCACATCCACAAAGCGGTTCGCTTGTGTTTGTGCCGTCACGGATACCACCTGAGGATAGGCTTGCGCCTCAATGTGACGCGCTCTTACCCGGGTCAACTCCCGGGTCTGTTCAACAATGTCCTCTCCCGACGCTTGCGCTTCGTCCTGCGACTCGACGAACAGGCCACTGGCCAGCCATAGCACAAGGGCAATGCCAATAATAGCGGAAGAGACGTAGTTCTTGTTTGCCCAAAAATCTTTCGATGATGTCATGGTGGTTCGAGGTCCTGGTAAGAAGGTTGGCGCGGAGTCAAAACTCAATGTCAGGAAGCGCTGGGAGCAGCATTACACTACGGCGGACGGGAAAGAAAAATAACTATGTGAGGAGCCCGGCGGCGGCACAAGTTAAGTAGTGTAAAAACCCACAGTTGCGCGAGTGTACTTCTCCGAAATGCGGCAAGAGAATAACGTGCAAGAAAGTCAGGAAAGAATGAAAGCTAAAGTAAAGCCGCGCTATTCTAATGTCCGCTACATGCCTTAACAACAGGAATGTCTTGGCGATAGGCTTTTAGCAATAAGGATGTGGTTTGGCTGTGCGGTCACAATCGCACGATAATGGGAAGGGCTTATTCCATGTTTGCGACCAGTTGGGGACTTGGGACCCCAGACTCGGCAAATGACAGAGAACCAAACTGTTGATTCCAACTCACCAACAAGCGAGCCAACTGAGCCGCCTGCTCGTGGAGCGAACAGAGTTCTTCAAACGTGCCCTGGCAACCTTGGAAAAGTCTCACCTTGTGATGATGATTGGCCAACTCGTAGTCGGGATAACGCATCCGGTAAACTTCCAACTTCCATCGCAAGCTGTGAACCGTGTTACGGTAATAGATCAGTTTAGTTTGCAAGCTGATTGCGCGAAAATCATCCAAGGCACCAAACACATTGAAATCGGTACCGAAGGCCATTATCCGCCGGCTGTTGGAATCCGCCACCAAAGTAGCGGTTCGCTGATCACCCACCAACATGGCCAGGTCGCCGAATACTTCTCCCGGGGTAATGTAGTTGACGGCCTCGGCTGCGCTCAGATCATCGTTGACGTAAACGGCCAATTGACCCTTTAGCAGGAAATACAACCAGCTATCTGTTTCACCGCATTTTAAAACCACCTCACCGGGCGAAAAACTGACGATGCGGGAATGCTGCAACAGTACCTCGAACTGCCAAAGATCCTGTTGCTTGACGGCTTTGTAAAACGGAATGACGGCGAGCAACTGTTCCACTGCATGGCGCGGAAACTCATTTATTTGTTTTATTTCCATACTACTCCAACCGGAAAACTGACGGCGCACAAAACCGGCGCTAATCTTACCCGTAATCGACCTAAACCAAAAACGTCGGCGGCGGAACTGCGAACCTGCTCACCAAACCGAAGCCCTTGCACACCATGAGCGCGAGCCGGGACGACCGCCGGTAAACATAAAGGTCTGATAACGCGACGGGTGGTAGTTATGAGTTTTTATTGCGTTCTTGACGATTATTGCGGACATATACCCCAATTCTTATCAGATTTTGTGAAATTCATCAACTTCGCTTGCAAGGAAGCCGGATATATGTACATTATTTAAACAATAATTCGGCGCGCCGATTCAGGGCGGTTTACGGCGCCTCTCGATTGTTCTATATAGGAAGTATGATTACGACGGCCCGACCAGCGCGTCATTAATGTATTGTACCCAGTACTCGAGCGCCATTGCCGTCGATCCGTCTAACAAACAAGAAAATATGAGTGACATTCTGCTATGAAAGCGACACGTTTATCCCGAGTGGGCATCTGCCTACTGCTCATCCTGGCCGCCAGCCACCTACACGCCCAGCCGTCTCTTAATGGCATCGCGGTTAGCACCGAATTCGGCAAGGAGCGCTTCATTGCCGCGCTCTACTCCGATGTCCTGACCACGGACGCCAACGAGCTGCTTGGCAGTTCCGGGCGGCGACGCATGGAGCTCAAGGTGGTGGCTGATTCCCTGTCGGCACGCAGCGTCAACAGCATGTGGATCGAAGGGATGGCTATCAACAACCCAGGCAGTGCTCTGGAGGCCCAGGCGCAGAACTTGGCCAAGCTGAATAACCTGATCCGTCGCCGACTGTTGGCCGGGGACGTGCTGAGCTTTGACGCGGAATCGGGCAATGGCACCGTTGTGACGCTCAATGGCATCCGGCTGGGCACTATCAATTCCGACGACTTTTTTCCCATGTTACTGCGCACCTGGATAGGTAGTATTCCCCTTTCCTCCGAGTTCAAGGATTCGCTACTTGCCGGCGGCGGGGTCGACGGCGGATTGGCGGACCGTTACGCCAGAATCGAACCCGATGACGCCAGGATCGAAGTGGTCGCGGGCTGGGTAGCGCCGGAACCGCCCGCACCCGAGGTGGTTAGCAGCGCCCCGATCGAGCCGCCGCGCCCGGCCCCACCGCCACGGCCGACGATACCCACCACCGCGAGTGACGACACCAGCGATGATCCTGATGATAGTGATGAACAACAGGAAGTCGCCGGAACGCAAAGCACCGAACCTGCATCGGAACCGGTAGTTGCAGCCAGCCAAGCTCAGAACCAACAGAACAACCCGCGACAAGCTGCCGAATCCAATACCGGCACTCCAGCACCGGCCAGGGTGACGCCAGCGCCGCAACCCGCCGCGGCTAGTGGAGGGGATGGCGAGGATGAGGAAGAAGCAATGGTCACCGCCGAATCCCTGGTATTGCGACAGCGCTATATATCCGACGTCATGCGCAAGACCTGGGATAATATGCGCTATCCGCAACGCGCTCAGGAACGCGGCCAGCAAGGCAGCATCCGCTTGGCGGTAACAGTGGCGAGAAACGGCGAAGTGCAGGACATCCAACTAGTGGAGGAATCCCGCTACAGCATGCTGAACCGGGAAGCTCAGGCCAGCGTGGAGCGCGCCAGCCCGTTCCCCGAGGTCCCCGACGGTGTGGGAGACGAGAGTTTTTCCTTCGGCATCCCTATTACTTTCCGATTGCAGTAGGTCCCCGCAACCTGCGCAACCTGGACACCCACAAAAAAGCCGCCCGAATCAGGCGGCTTTTTTGTGGCCCGCGCAATTTTATGCGCGCCATGCGGTCGATAATGACCTTGCGGATACTTTGTTGCTCCAGCATCGATATATTCGTCAGTTGATCCAGGTTGATGGAATGCAAGTGCAGGCAGGGTGTACTGGCATCCAACTCGCGCAAATCACCTTTCATTAGGATCGGCAACAGCGGCTTTTCCGGCGGGCGGTGCTGATTGACTACCCGCAATCCCACCTGAAGCGGCACTGAGCGGTAGGAGGTTTTGCCACTCTTGAAAGGAATGGTTAGAAAAGCGCCGGTTTTGCCTAACATCTCACCCGGCACAATGTTGAGTCCAGTGGCGACGATGGCGGACTCGGGAATCCCATTGTAACTATCGTGATGGGCGTAAGGATTGGGGAGAATAACCAGCTTGCGATTTTCTTCCTTGGGAAAAAACAGATTGTAATTTGTGTACAACTGCCCCACGGAATTGGAGTAGACACACAGTTTGTTTTCAAAGGCCATGACAAAATCAATGGCGCGCTGGCGCTGCTTAAACGCATCCAGATCCCAGACCAGGTCTTTGTTTTCTGTTGCCAATTCCACGTGTCTTCTCCGGGGGCGGACGGTCTCCTGGTCGGTGCGCGAGCGCCCAAACAGCGTGCAGCCCTATTTTTACGTTATATGATCCCCCAAAAAATCCGCCAAAGGCAAGCCCAATTGGGGAGGAGAATAGGGAGCCTCTGAATAATACCAATACGTCGCTGGCTTACAGGCCCTTTCTCATAGGAGGAAAGGCAATCAAGGCGCGCTTTTGAA
>JBBDIU010000149.1:0-12515 GCA_040880205.1 Cellvibrionaceae bacterium | reverse complement strand
CCCCCCATTTTCGCCTGATACAGGACAGGTGCGCCTGTCGTTTGCTGACTAACCGGTAATCCGGTGAATTCGCTCGCGCTCTAGGCGCTCGGCAATCTGGTGAAAAATACGATGAAATTACCTAATTTTTTTCTTACCGCCTGGCTGTTGCTTTGGTCCATCGCCGCGGCGGGGAATCCTCTCGACCTCGAGCACGCGGTGGCGCAAGCCATTGCCGGGGACCCTTGGCTGCGGGGCAGCGAATACCGTCAATCCGCGTTGCTGGACGAAGCCGAGGCCGCCGCCAGCCTGCCCAATCCCAGGTTGACTATCAGCGCCGCCAATCTACCCGCGGACGGCTTCGATTTCGGTCAGGAAGCCATGACCCAGGGCGTGGTGGGGCTGAGCCAGCTATTTCCCCGGGGCGACAGCCGCGCCTTGAACCGTCAGCGGAAACAACAAATGGCGAAACAACAGCCCTTGCTGCGCGCCGACCGCAAGGCCCAGGTCACCGCCACGGTTACCCAACTGTGGCTGGACGTGTGGCGCGCTCAGGAAAGTATTCGCCTTATCGAGGGGGACCGGGCGCTGTTCGAACAACTGGTGGAAGCAGCCCAGGCGGGTTATGCCAGCGCGGTGGGCGCGGTGCGGCAGCAGGATGTGATTCGCGCGCAACTGGAACTAACCCGGTTGGATGACCGACTGACCCAATTGCGCCAGCAGGAGGAAGCGGCCCAGCGGCGACTGGCCGAATGGCTGGGCGAGGCCGCCATCGCGCCGGTGGCCACTGACTTGCCCGATGTATCCCTGCCTGTCGAGCAGGAGTCCGGGCAGTGGCGCAAGCGCCTCGCCGGGCATCCCGCTATTCGGGCGGTGGATCGGCAAATCGAAGCGGTTGCCACCGATGTTGCAATTGCCGAACAGGGCTACAAGCCGGAGTGGGGCATCAACGCCCAGTACGGCTACCGCGACGAGGATCCTGCCGGTAATGACAGAGCGGATCTGTTTTCGCTTGGGGTGAGTGTGGATCTGCCGCTGTTTGGCCGTGGTCGGCAGGACCGGCAAGTGAGCGCGGCGCAGTCCCGCACCGAAGCCGCGCGCACCGAACGCGCCTTGCTGCTGCGCAGGTTGGCGGCGGAAATGGAGCGGGCTCGCGCGGAATTGGCGCGCCTCGATCAACGGGAAAAGCTGTTCCGCTCGCAATTGTTGCCACAAATGAATGAACAGGCGGAAGCGGCGCTATCGGCCTACCACAACGATACCGGCGATTTTGCCGAAGCGGTGCGGGCCCGCATCGCCGAGCTCAATGCCAAGATCGAGTCTCTCACCATCGCGGTGGACCGCCGGAAAACCCTCGCCACCCTCAACTACCTGCTCGTCCCGTCGCCCTCCGAGGCAGACGGGACGAATGCCTCCCCTTAGAGGATGTTATTGTGAATACGAAAGGCAAAACACAGTTACTGATTGCGGCCGGCATCGTTATCGGCATTGTCATTGGAAGCGGAATCGCGACCCAGCTGCTTGGTCCCGATTCCGCTTCCAACACGAGCGCGGACTCCCGGGGCGAACCCCTCTACTGGGTGGCTCCCATGGACCCCAGCTATCGCCGCGACGAGCCGGGCAAGTCACCCATGGGCATGGATTTAATTCCGGTTTACGAAGCGGGGGCCAGCGAGCCCGGCAGTGTGCTTATCTCGCCGGACGTGATCAACAATATCGGCGTGCGCACCGCGGCGGTGAAAACCGGGCAGTTGGAATCCCGAGTCAATACGGTGGGCTATGTGCGCTATGACGAGGATCAGTTGGTGAACGTGGAGCCCCGGGTGGAAGGCTGGGTGGAAAGTCTCACCGTGAAAGCCGACGGCGATCCGGTGACCGCGGGCGAACCCCTTTACACTCTCTATTCGCCCACCCTGGTGAATGCCCAGGAAGAACTGCTGCTGGCGTTGCGGCGCGGCAATCAGGCCCTGATCGACGCGGCCACCGAACGCCTGCGCGCGCTGCGGGTGCCCAGTGATTTCATTGAAGCCCTGCGGGAATCACGGGAACTGCGACAGAGCATTACCGTGAACGCGCCGCAAAGTGGTGTGATCAGCGGGCTGCAAGCGCGCGAGGGCAGCCATGTGCGTCCCGGCAGTGCCATGATGTCCATCGCCGTTCTGGATCAAGTTTGGGTGGTGGGGGAGATCTTCGAACGCCAGTTGCCCTTGATCGACGTGGGGGACTCCGTAGTGATGCACCTGGATTATTTGCCGGGCCGACGCTGGCAGGGGCAGGTGGATTACGTGTATCCCTCCATCGACAACCAAACCCGTACCGCGCGCATTCGCATCCGCCTGCCCAACGAGGATCGCGCCCTCAAGCCGGGCATGTTCGCCCAGTTGTCCATCAGCGGCCGCGAGGGACGCGAGGCGCTGTTGATTCCAAAGCATGCCTTAATCCGTACTGGCGACGGAAATCGCGTGGTGCTCGCGCGGGGAGAGGGCCGTTTCAAATCCGTTAGTGTGACGGTCGGCATTGTGGGTGATCGGCAGGTGGAGATTATTTCCGGCCTGGAAGAGGGAGACCACATTGTGACCTCGGCACAATTTCTCATCGATTCGGAATCCAGCAAAACTTCTGATTTTCGCCGCATGGATCACGACCACGACGACGCGGATCAGCCACAACGCGTCTTGGTGGCCGCCACGGTTGTCAATTTAATGCCGGAGCATCGCATGGTCACGGTGACTCACGAAGCCATCCCCGAATGGGGTTGGCCGATAATGACCATGGATTTCACCATCAGTGAAGCGGTGGACTTGAACGCGTTGCGGGAAGGGGCCGATGTGCATGTGGAAATCGCCCGACTCGCGGATGGCCAGTATCAACTCAGCGCAGTGCACGGCAACGAACATGGACAGCAGCAACAGCAGGACGACGCCAGCCACGAGGAGCAGCACTGATGATCGAAGCTGTTATTCGTTGGTCCGTCGCCAACCGCTTTTTTGTTTTATTGGCCACAGTGATTGTTACCGGCCTCGGTATCTACTCGGTGAGAAACACGCCGGTGGATGCCTTGCCGGACCTCTCCGATGTTCAGGTCATTATCAAAACCAGTTACCCGGGACAGGCGCCCCAGGTTGTGGAAGACCAGGTTACCTACCCGCTCACCACCGCCATGTTGTCAGTGCCCGGTGCGGTAACGGTGCGGGGTTATTCCTTTTTTGGGGATTCCTACGTTTACGTTATTTTCGACGATGACACGGATACTTATTGGGCTCGCTCTCGCGTTTTGGAATACCTATCCCAGGTAACGCCCAATCTGCCGGCCACCGCCCGTTCGCAATTGGGGCCTGATGCCACTGGTGTAGGTTGGGTTTACCTCTACGCCTTGGTGGACAAAACTGGCGGCCATGATCTGGCGCAACTGCGCAGCGTGCAGGACTGGTTTCTCAAATACGAATTGCAAACCGTGCCCGGCGTGTCCGAAGTGGCCACCGTGGGTGGCATGGTGAAGCAGTACCAAGTGAACGTGGATCCGGAAAAGCTGCGCGCCTTTCACGTTCCCTTGGCGCATATTCAACAAGCGATTGAAAGGGGCAATCAGGAAGTGGGCGCCTCGGTGATCGAGATGGCGGAAGCCGAGTACATGGTGCGCGCCAGCGGTTACATAGAGGGCATTGCCGACCTGGAAAATATTCCTCTGGGTTTGGATGATAAAGGCACGCCTTTGTTGTTAAAGGACGTTGCCGACATCGTCGTTGGCCCGCAAATGCGCCGTGGCATTGCCGAACTGAACGGGGAAGGGGAGACCGTTGGCGGCATCGTGGTAATGCGCTTTGGTGAAAATGCACAGGCCACTATCGATGGCGTGAAAGCGAAGCTAAACGAGCTGCGGGAAAGCCTGCCTGAAGGCGTTGAGATAGTAACGGTTTACGATCGCTCCGCGCTGATTTCCCGCGCGATTGACACCTTGTGGACAGCCCTGGCGGAAGAGCTGTTGATTGTGGCGTTGGTGTGCATGGTGTTTCTCTTCCATCTGCGCTCGTCCCTGGTGGCGGTGATCAGTTTGCCGCTGGGCATTCTCACGGCCTTCATCATCATGCACTGGCAGGGCATTAACGCGAACATTATGTCCCTGGGCGGGATCGCGATTGCCATTGGCGCCATGATTGATGGCGCGGTGGTGATGATCGAAAACATGCACAAGCACATGGAGCGCACACCCTTGACGCCGGAAAACCGCTGGCAAGTGGTGGCCCGGTCCGCCAGTGAAGTGGGGCCCGCGTTGTTTTTCAGTTTGCTGATCATTACCGTGAGTTTTTTGCCGGTATTCACTTTGGAAGCCCAGGAAGGGCGTATGTTTTCGCCCCTGGCTTACACCAAAACCTATGCCATGGCGGCCAGCGCCGGCATCGCGGTAACACTGGTACCGGTATTGATGGGCTATTTCATTCGCGGCAAGGTAATGCCGGAGGGGAAAAACCCTCTTAACCGCGTGTTGATTGCCACTTACCGCCCGGTGCTGGAAAAAGTGTTGAGCTTTCCCAAAACCACCGTGGCTCTTGCGCTGGTAACGCTCGCCATTGGCCTTTGGCCCGCGACACAAATCGGCAGCGAATTTATTCCGGCCTTGGACGAAGGCGATTTGATGTACATGCCCACTACCTATCCGGGTTTGTCCATTGGCAAAGCGCGGGAAATTCTTCAGCAAACCGATAAGCTGATTGCTACCTTGCCGGAAGTGGAAACGGTGTTCGGTAAAATCGGCCGGGCGGAAACCGCCACCGATCCCGCACCCCTTACCATGGTGGAAACCTTCATTCAATTAAAACCGCGTTCCGAATGGCGCGACGGGATGACCACGGAAAAACTCAAGCAGGAACTGGATGCACTGGTGACCATTCCCGGTTTGACCAACGCCTGGGTGATGCCCATCAAAACCCGCATCGACATGCTCGCCACCGGCATTAAAACGCCGGTGGGCATCAAAGTGGCGGGACCAGAGCTGGAGCAGATTCAGCAGATCGGTCAGCAACTGGAGCAAATCCTGCAGCGCGTGCCGGGCACGACCTCGGTTTATTCAGAGCGGGTTGCGGGCGGGCGCTATATCAAGGCGAACATCGACCGCGCCCAGGCTGCCCGCTATGGCCTCAACGTAAACGACGTGCAACAGGTGGTGGCCACGGCTATCGGCGGTCGCAACGTGACGCAAACGGTGGAAGGGCGGGAACGTTATCCGGTGAATATCCGCTATCCGCAACACTATCGCGAGTCGCCCGAAGCGCTTGGCGAGTTGCCCATCATGACGCCCAAGGGGCAGCACATCGCCCTAGCGGACGTGGCGCGCCTGAGCGTGGAAGACGGTCCGCCCGCCATTAAAAGCGAAAACGCGCGCCCCAACGGCTGGACCTTGGTGGACATTGACAGCGATGTGGGGCGTTACGTGGAACGGGCCCAGCAAGTGGTGAACAGTGAATTGGACTTGCCAGCGGGTTATTCACTCACCTGGTCCGGTCAATACGAGTACATGTTGCGCGCCCAGGAAAAACTCAGCTATGTGGTGCCGCTTACCCTGGCCATTATTATTGTCTTGTTGTACATGAATTTCCGGCGCTTCGGTGAAGTGGCCATCATTTTGGGTACGCTGCCCATGGCCCTGGTGGGCGCCATCTGGCTTATGTACCTGCTGGGCTACAACTTTTCCGTTGCGGTGGGTGTGGGCTTCATTGCCTTGGCGGGGGTGACAGTGGAGATTGGCGTGATCATGCTGACCTACCTCAACCAATCCTTCAGTCAGCTCCAGCAAGAGTGCCACCAACAGGGCCGGGCGATGGAACGGGTGCAGTTGCGGGAAGCGGTCATGGCCGGCGCCGGCCTGCGAGTGCGGCCGGTGATGATGACAACTGTCACCACTATCCTCGCTTTGCTGCCGGTGATGCTCGGGTCCGGCACCGGCTCGGAAGTCGTGAGTCGAATTGCCGCGCCCATGGTGGGCGGCATGTCCAGCGCGCTGGTGTTGACCTTACTGGTATTGCCAGCGGTCTACTACTTGTGGAAACGGCGGGGTTTAGGCTGAGATGTTTTGGGGTAATCCAACAAGCGCTTGATGTGGCACAACGACGATGGTGTCAGATTCAAGCAAGCTGTGAGTAGAACCGGTGTCTCACCGGTGTTTAACGAGGAACGCGGCATGACCGAGAGTCAACAGAAAACGCAAACTGCTCAACTCATCGTGCCTGGCATGGGCAGCGATCATTGCGCGGGCATTATCAGCGCTTCACTGAAACGCATTCCTAGCGTTCGCGTCGTGCGCACCAATATTGGCGCTCATCGCGTCGAGGTGGATTACGTGGCGGGGGAGCTGGATGCAAACGGCGTTCGCGACGCCGTGGAAAAGGCGGGCTACGACGTGGCGTCGGTGAAAGCACCGCGCGAAAGTCATCGGGTGGAGCTTATCGTTCCCGGCATGGGTTCCGATCACTGCGCGGGCATTGTTCGCACCACCCTGGAACGCCTGCCCGGCATCAAGCGGGTGGATACCAGTATTGCCAATCACCGGGTTGAGGTGCTGTTGGAAGCGGATGGACCCAGCCCCGAGCAGCTCCGGCAGGCCGTGGAAGGGGCGGGCTACGACGTGGCCCGGGTCAACACGGAAAGCGAGGATGACAGAAGCGGGGATGCGGAGATCGAAGAAGCCTATTTCGAGCAGGCCTGGAAGCGGCTGTGGATCGCCGCCGTTCCCACCACCCTGATCATGATCTTGATGATGGTGGAAATGTTCTGGTTCGCCATTCCCGGTTATCTGGCCATCGTTGCGGTGCTGGCTTTCCCGGTTGTGTTTCTTTACGGGGGCGCCGCCACTCACAAGGCCGCCTGGCGTTCGCTGACCAATCGCACCTTTAACATGGACGTGCTGATTTCCATGGGCAGCCTGCCGCCCTATTTCATCGGTCTGGCGGGTTTCGTTTATCCCATGACGTCCTTCATGGAAATGGCCGCTACCATCATGACTTTCCACCTGCTCGGGCGCTATCTGGAAGCCAAGGCGAAGGGGCGCGCTTCGCAGGCCATTCGGCGCCTCCTGACCCTGGGCGCGAAGACCGCGCGAGTGGAGCGTGATGGCGAGGAAATAGAGCTTCCGATCAAGGAGTTGCGTCCCGGTGATGTAATGGTTGTTCGTCCGGGCGACAAAATTCCCACCGACGGTGAAATCGTGGATGGGGAAAGTCACGTGGATGAATCCATCGCCACCGGCGAATCCGTTCCCGTTTACAAACAGAGCGGTGACAGTGTTATCGGCGCGACCATCAATAAGGAAGGTCGCTTGCGAGTGCGCGCCACGCGCGTCGGCGGCGATACCTTTTTATCCCAGGTTATTCGCCTGGTGGAACAGGCCCAAGGCTCCCGGGTACCCATCCAGGAATTCGCCGATCGTATGACCGGACGTTTCGTTCCGCTGGTATTGCTGATCTCATTGGGCAGCCTCGTCGTTTGGCTGCTGGCAGGTGACAGCTTGCGTCCCATTCTGGAATGGGGTGCCGGCTTTCTTCCCTGGGTAAATCCCGACGCAACGGTTCCGGTGGTGGCGATTCTCGCCGCGGTGGCGGTGCTTGTTATTGCCTGTCCCTGTGCCTTGGGTCTGGCCACACCCACGGCTTTGATGGTGGGTTCAGGCCTGGGTGCCGAGCGTGGCATTCTGATTCGTTCCGGCGAAGCCATTCAAACCTTTAAGGACATCAAGGTCATGGTGCTGGATAAAACCGGCACCATTACCCGGGGCGAACCCCGCCTCACCGAAGTGGTGACCGCATCGGGAATTGAAGAGCAAGACTTGCTGACCCTTGCCGCTAGCGTTGAGAACGCCTCCGAACATCCCATCGCTCGCGCCATTGTGGATGGGGCTCGCGAACGCGGCATCCAGCCCGGTGAGGTCAGCGCGTTTCGTTCCACCGGTGCGCGGGGCGTATCCGGCAGCGTTAATGGCCAGACAATTCTCATCGGTAATCGCCGCTTGTTGGAAGAAGAAGGGGTGAGTGGTCTGGAAGAGCTTGATGCGCAACTGCAGGCGCTGGAGTCGCGCGGCAGAACAGTGGTTATCCTTGCCCGCGACGCGCGTGCGCTCGGCATTGTTGCCGTGGCGGACACCATTAAAGAAGAATCCAAGGCAGCGATTCGCGGCATGCATGAGTTGGGACTGCACGTGGTGATGATCACCGGCGACAACGAGCGCGCCGCCCGCGCCGTGGCCGAGGAAGTGGGCATCGATGAAGTGCAAGCGGGCGTTCTGCCGGAAGGCAAAGTGGACGCGGTGCGGGAATTGCAAACGCGCTATGGCAATCACGTGGCCATGGTGGGTGACGGAATCAACGACGCCCCCGCCCTCAAGCAGGCCAACGTGGGCATTGCCATCGGCGCCGGCGCCGACGTGGCCATTGAAGCGGCGGATGTCACCTTGGTGCGCGGCGAACTCACCGGGGTGGTGGAGGCCATGGCGCTGTCAAAAGCCACCTTCGGCAAAATTGTGCAGAACCTGATTTGGGCCAGCGCCTACAATGCGGCCGCTATTCCGATCGCGGCGGTGGGGTTATTGCATCCGATGATCGGGGTAATCGCAATGACCGCCAGTTCCTTGTCCGTGATCGGCAATTCACTGTTGTTGAAAAGACGTTTCATCGGCGCGGCCGAAGCGCGAGAGAATGCCGTGGCGGATAAAACGGCTTCGGCCGCCGCCACTTAATCAGCAGAAGATGCGGAACATGAAAAACATGGGCATGGAGGAACGCATGGAGATGATGCAAAGCCGCATGCAGATGATGCAAATGATGATGGGGCAAATGATGGAACATGACTCCATGGAGCAGCAGTTCATGGAACACTGAGCGGCAGGTCAGAGTCCTGACTACTCAAGCGGCACTTAATCACTCAGCACACAAGGAGGTTACGTATGGGAATCCTGGCATGGATCGTATTGGGATTAATCGTGGGCGTGCTTGCGAAGTTGATTATGCCGGGCAAGGATCCTGGCGGATTTATCATCACCATTTTGCTCGGAATCGTGGGCGCTTTTGTCGGCGGGTTTATCGGCTCCTTGGCGGGACTTGGGGATGTTACCGGCATTAATCTGGGCAGTATATTGCTGGCGACTGGCGGGGCAATCCTGGTGCTGATCGTGTATCGGATCATAAAGAAATAACTGCATGGCGTGCGAAAATTCTTTGTCGGTGATGGTTCTTATAGCATAGCTGGCATGGCGGATTTCCTACGCCAGGCTTCATGGTTTTCCTACAGATTTCCGCTATTGGTTGCCGTAGGCTGGCATCGTTCCGGTCGACAGGGGTACCGCCGGACATGCCACTTACAAACGAAAAACAAGGAGGTAAACCGACCATGCAGGGAATGCAGAGCAGGTATGCGGCGCGGAGTCAAAACTCAGCCAAGCAATTACTGGAAGAAAAGCGGCAGCCGTCGATTGGTTTTTTTCAGGAAGGCGATCACTGGTTTTTTGATCCGGAGGAGGGCGACAGCATCGGTCCGTTTGATCGGATCTATGAGATCACCATGGGCGAATGGAAAAACGAACAGCGGGAACTTACCGGCACCGAAGTGGTGGAAGTATTGCGGCCCTACCTTCGGCCCCGGTTGGTAAGGACCCAACCCGGTGGTGGCGCTCGGAACCCGGTGGAGCAGCCAAAAAAAAGGGTAGCCAGTTAGGCTACCCCGTTATCGCAAACCGCGAAAAACTTAAAATTACTAAAACTGATTCATGGTGTTGTCTTTGCCGGAGGCCTTCAGGGCCGCTTCGCCGGAGAAGTACTCCTTGTGATCGTCACCCATGTTGGAACCAGCCATGTCCTGGTGCTTGACGCAGGCCAGACCGCGACGGATTTCCTGGCGTTGCACGCCGGCCACGTAAGCCAGCATCCCTTCCTCGCCAAAGTAGCCTTTCGCCAGGCTGTCGGTGGACAGTGCTGCCGTGTGATAAGTCGGCAGGGTGATGAGGTGGTGGAAAATACCGGCTTCCCGCGAGGCGTCGGCCTGGAAGCTTTGGATCCACTGGTCGGCCAGTTGAGACAGTTCGGTATCGTCGTACTCGGCGCTCATCAGCTTGGCGCGATCATAGGCGGATACATCCTTGCCTTCGGCTTCCCAGGCGTCGAAGACTTGTTGGCGGAAGCTCAGGGTCCAGTTGAAGGACGGTGAATTGTTATAGACCAGTTTCGCGTTGGGCACAACTTCCCGGATCCGATTAACCATGCTGGCGATCTGGCCCACATGAGGCTTTTCGGTCTCGATCCATAATAAATCGGCGCCGTTTTGCAGCGAGGTAATGCAATCCAGCACCACGCGATCTTCTCCCGTGCCGGGGCGGAACTGGAATAGGCCGCTGGGCAGACGCTTGGGTTTCAGCAGTTTGCCGTTGGCTTTTACCACCACGTCGCCGTTGTCGATGTCGTCGGCACTTTCAATGTAGTCGCCATCCAGGAAGCTGTTGTACTTGTCGCCCAGATCACCCGGTTCGTTGGTAACGGCGATTTGCTTGGTGAGACCGGCACCCAGGGAATCGGTGCGGGCCACGATCACGCCGTCTTCAACCCCCAATTCCAAAAAGGCGTAACGCACTGCGTTGATTTTCGCCAGGAAGTCGGCGTGGGGCACGGTAACTTTTCCGTCCTGGTGACCGCACTGCTTCTCGTCGGAGACCTGGTTTTCGATCTGAATACAGCAGGCGCCCGCTTCGATCATTCTCTTGGCCAGCAGGTAGGTGGCTTCCTCGTTGCCGAAACCGGCGTCGATGTCCGCCACGATGGGCACGATGTGGGTTTCGTAGTTGTCGATCTTGGCCTGCACTTCCGCTTCCTTGGCTTTATCGCCGGCGTCGCGGGCCGCATCCAGGTCGTGGAACAAATGACCCAGTTCGCGGGCATCCGCCTGGCGCAGGAAGGTGTAGAGTTCTTCAATCAGGTCCGCCACCGAGGTTTTTTCATGCATGGACTGGTCGGGCAGGGGGCCGAACTCGGAACGCAGCGCGGCGACCATCCAGCCGGAAAGGTAGAGGTAGCGTTTGTTGGTGGTACCGTGATGCTTCTTGATGGCCAGCAGTTTTTGCTGACCGATGAAGCCATGCCAGCAACCCAGCGATTGGGTGTATTGGCTGCTGTCGGCATCGTACTCAGCCATGTCCTGGCGCATGATCTTGGCCGTGTAGCGGGCGATATCCAAACCGGTGCGGAATTTGTTTTGCGCACGCATGCGGGCCGCGTACTCGGGGCTGATGGCGGCCCAGGTCTTGTTGGCTTCAATCAGTGTGCTCAGCGCGTCGATATCGTGGGAATACTCTGACATTGCTAGGTCCTTTAAACGCTTGAGGGTGAAATTGGGGGTGGCAATTTACTGTTGTGGGAGTCTATAAACTGTGCGAAGATTTAGCTAATTTATAGTTTTTATCTTCGGTATCACCAAATCGAATTCTCCTGGGGCCTTACACAACACGGTCATTTCGCTTCATGAACGTTAATCGCATCGATCTCAACCTCCTGGTTTACCTGGATGTACTTCTCCGCGAGCGCAACGTCACCAAGGCGGCCAACCAGTTGGGTATCAGCCAACCCGCCATGAGCAATGGCCTGCGGCGTTTGCGGTTACTTTTCGACGATCCTTTGTTAGTGCGCACTAGCGAAGGCATGACGCCCACCGAGCGGGCCCAACACCTGGCGCCGCTGGTCCGCGACGTGTTGGTGGACATCGAAAAAGCGGTTCAGCCCAAGTCGGCCTTTGACCCCGGCAAGGGCGAACGGGTATTTCGGATCATGGCCAGCGATTACACGGAATCCACCCTGATTCCACCCCTGCTGCGAGAGCTGCGGGAAACCGCCCCCGGCGTTTGCCTGGATATTCTGACCCCCAGTGATGTGAGCTTTCTGGATGTGGAGCAGGGGCGGGTGGATATGGTGATCAATCGCTTTGATACCATGCCCCAGTCCTTTCACCAGAACACGGTGTGGGAGGACAATTACGCCTGTCTGCTGAGCGCCGACAATCCCATTCTGGACAATTTCAATTTGGATACCTATCTGGAGGCGCACCATGTCTGGGTCAGCAAAACCGGCATGGGCGTGGGGGTAGGGATTAACCCGAAAGATGAACAGCGGCTGGGCTGGGTGGACGAGGTCCTGCGCAAGCAGGGTCGCAAACGGCAGATTTCGGTGTTTACCCGCCATTACCAGGCGGCCATGCTCCTGGCCGAACAAAAGGACCTGATCGTCACCATTCCCGGCAAGGCCGCCGAGCTGCAAAAAAACAACCCGCGGGTGGTGGTGCGACCCACCCCGTTTGATATTCCCTCCTTCGAATTGAAAATGGCCTGGAGCCCGTTGCTGCAACATAATCCAGCCCATCAGTGGATGCGGCGTCTGATTATGCAGGTGGCGAAAACGATTTGATCGGGTCCATTCCGAGAGTTACGTGCCTTGGTTCGGGTTTGGGGCTGGGTTGGGTGTTTTGAAAACGCGGTGAATACATCCCTGTAGCTCCCTCGCTTCGTCCCTGAAGCG